>DATLWH010000522.1:0-2797 GCA_035576505.1 Thermoanaerobaculia bacterium
TACGAGCCGGCGAGCAGCGTGACCACGATGGTGATGCGGGCGATGTCGCGGAGCGCTTCATCGCGGGAAATCACGCCGCCGTTGAGAAAGAGCACGCGGTCACAGACTTTTTCGACCTCGGCGAGTTGATGCGAGTTGAGAAGAACGGCGGCCCCGCGCGCTTTCTCCTCGGCGATGAGGTCGCGGACGAGGAAAACGCCGTTGGGATCGAGCCCGGAGGTGGGCTCGTCCAGAAAAAGAAAATCGGGATCGAGCATCAGTGCCTGGGCCATGCCGATGCGCTGCAACATGCCCCGGGAGTACTGCGAAAGACGCTTGTTCTCGGCGTCGGTGAGGCCGAGCCGCGCCAGAAGCGTGTCGACCCGGAGCTGGGCGCGGTCGCGCGGCAATCCGGCCAGACGGGCCATGTAGCGCAAGAACGCGCCGCCGGTAGCACGCCGGTCGAAGTTCATCCGCTCCGGCACGAAGCCGGTGCGCCGGCGGACGTCGAGATCGTCGTTCGACCGCCCATCGATCGTGATCGAGCCGGTGTCGGGGTTGAGAAAGCCTACGATGCACGACATCAGCGTCGTCTTTCCGGCTCCGTTCGGACCGATGAGGCCGACCACTTCCCCGGGGGCGATGGTCAGGTCGATCCCTTTCAGCACGGGCCGCACGGCGCCGAACGGGTGGTAGGCCTTCGTAAGCGCTTCGACTCGGATTCCGTTCATTGCTGGAGCTTGCGCAGGCCGGCCACGATTTCGTCGATCTTCGTCTTATGGAACAGATCGATCGTCCGCTGCAGATCGTTCTCCAGTGTTTGCGAGAGGTCCTCGGTATAGATCTTCTTCAGGGCACCGGCGAGATAGATCTTCGTCTCGATGCGCCAGGCGGGACGGCTGAAAAACTCGGTCTGCACCGTCAGCTTCTTCGGGCCGACGTCGAACGCGTCGAGGCGCCCCATCGGCGCATTCTGCGGATCCGGCATGTCCGCCGATCATAGCAGCGGTCAGGGGAAGAGGCCCGCGGCGTTCTCCCACAGGATCTTCCGCTCAATCTCGACACCAAGTCCCAGCGCGAGAAAGTCGTCGATGTTCTTCCGCGGTGAGACCACCCCGGGCGAAGGCCAGTCGGTCCCCCACAGAACCTTGTCCGCAAGATCGGCAACGCGCGGGACGTACCGCAGCAGAGCCTTCGGCGGGATGCCGGAGACATCGAGCCGCACGTTGGCGTGGCGCCTGGCCAGGAAGAATGCCGTCTCGCCGTGCAGCGGGCGGCCGCTATGCGCGAGGATGATCGGCAGACGCGGAAAGTCGTTCGCTACGTCATCGATCGGCATCGGATCGGCGAAGACATTCCGCGCGCGGGGGAAAACGGATGTTCCGGTGTGAAACATCACCGGTACTCCCCTCTCTTCGCATTCGCGGTAGATCTCCGCCAGTTGCCAGAGCTCGCCGTGATAGGCATTCGGCGAGAAAAGCTGGTGCGGCGGATGGATTTTGATCATCCGAATGCCCAGATCGAGCACGCGGCGGATCTCGTCGCGGACGTTGATCTCATGCAGCGGATTCACGGAGCCGACGGGAAGCAACCGCTGGCGGTGGTCGCGCGTGAAGTTCGCGATCCAGTCATTGGTGGCGCGCGTGAAGCCCATCACATCGGGCGAGACGTAGTTGATGCAGCAGACTCTCTCGACTCCTTCCTGATCGAGAAAGCGAACGACGTTGTCGGCCGAGGCCACTACCTCCTTCGCATTCGCGTGCGAGGGATCCGACAGCATCGACAACACCTCGGGCTTGAGCATCTCCCACGGCTGGATGTGGATGTGGACATCGAACACGCGCATGCGTCCATTATCTGCGGTCTTCGCCACCGGCGTGTCTCGGAGTGCAGCTACACCTGCATCACAAGACGCATGCAGACGGCGCTGTCAGGACAGGCGCCCCGGAGCTCGGCGGACTCGAGCAGTTGCGGGTGGATTTCGTCGCGATCGATCGGTTTGAATCCGCGCTTCGCGAAGTAGGGCTGGGCGGTCGTGGTCAGGAGGTAGAACTCCCGGATGCCTCGGGACGCCAGGCGGTCGAGGAGTTGACGAACGATGCGCCGCCCGATGCCACGGCCGCGGTGCGAGCCGTCCACGGCCACAGAGCGAATGAGCGCGGCCAGCTTATGCGCCTCGGCACCGCCGCAGCCGACGATCTCCTCCCCGTCTCGGGCGACGATGAACGTTTTCCAGTGATCGTCGACGCCTTCGGTGGGAAGGTCGTTGGCGACGAGGAGCTGTTTGATGACCGGAATGTCATCCGTCGTCGCGCCGCTGATGATGATCTCTCCCTCGCTCATGCAGGCGAGGATAACAATCCGTCCCGCCAGTGTCACGGAGCCGGCGTGCGCGGCCCGCGCGTCGTTCGCTCGCGATCAGGTGAGGGTAAAGTTTCGGGCGGGCGTCGCGAGCGAACGCGTGAACAAAAAGAAGGCCGCGCGTGGAGCGCGGCCTTCGGGTTGAAATCGCGTTCGTCGTCAGTGGCGGCTGCCACTCGACGAGTTGCGGTCACCGGAGCTGCCGTAGCCTGACGAGCCGCCCACGCCGTTTCGGCCCTTCGGATCGTTCAGCTTGTCCTGCTGACCGACCTTCTGCCCGAAATCGGCGGACGTATCGCTTTTGTCCTTTCCGATCCGCGAGGATGGATTGCGGTTGACATCGCCACCCGAGGTTGACTTTGTGTTCCTGCTCATCTTGTCGCGTTCACGGTTTTCCATTTGCATCTCCTTTCGGGACTCAGAGCCCGTGTTATTCGAAGTGCAACGGAGATGCCCA
>DATLWH010000523.1:0-7909 GCA_035576505.1 Thermoanaerobaculia bacterium
CTATGCTTTCCAGGGGATGGGCGTGGAGGGTTTGAAACTCCTGCGCGCCGCCGGAGATGAAACGAACATGGCCACGATCTCCGAGGTCATGGAGATCGGTCAGATCGAAGCGATGCTTGAGTACGTCGATATCCTTCAGGTCGGCGCGCGCAACATGCAGAACTACAACCTGCTCTCCGCCCTCGGCCAGATCCGCAAGCCGGTCCTGCTCAAGCGCGGCATGTCAGCGACGATTCAGGAGTGGCTGCTGGCCTCCGAGTACATCCTGGCCGGCGGCAATTACGACGTCATCCTCTGCGAGCGAGGCATCCGCACGTTCGAGACCTACACGCGCAACACGCTCGACATCTCCGCCATCCCCGTCATCAACAAACTCTCGCATCTACCGATCATCGCCGACCCGTCCCACGCCGTCGGCCGCCGCGACAAGGTGATGCCGCTGGCGCGCGCCATCGTCGCCGCGGGAGCGGACGGCGTCCTCATCGAAGTGCACCACGAGCCCGACAAAGCCGTCTGCGACGGTCCGCAGTCGCTCTACCCCGACCAGTTCGCGCGCCTGATGGACGAGCTGCGCATCATCGTTCCCGCTGTAGGGCGGACGTTGTGATGTAGCCGGGTTTCATCTGTGAACATCTGCGTAATCGGCGGATCAGCAGTTCCCGCAGATACAATCCGCCGGCCATGAAACGATTGCTTGTCGTCGCGATCCTCACAACTGAGTGCTCAACGATCCCGGCATCGAGATCACCTGGATCGACAAACCGAAGCCGAGCGCGCCTTCGCCGCTGGCGCCGATGGTCATGAAGCCGATCGCCGATGTCACGAACGAGTTCTGGCCCGGCACCGCCGTTCTGCCGCTGATGTCGGCTGGCGCCAGCGACGGCCTCTACCTGCGCAACGCCGGCATCCCCACGTACGGCGTCTCCGGCCTCTTCGGGGAATTGAGCGACAACCGTGCGCACGGTAAGGACGAGCGGGTTCGCATCGACTCGTTCTACGACAGCGTGCAGTTCCTGTACGTGCTGACGAAGCGGCTGGCATCGTGAAGAGCCGCTTCGCCGCCGCGCTGTGCCTTCTTCTCTTCGCCGGCTGCGGCGGCAACACCCCCGCGCCGGCGCCCGCTCCCGAGCCGCGGCTCGCCATGCCGGCACCTAACGCGACGACGGCGGAGGATCACGCCATCGGCACCATTCGAGTCAACGTGAGCACCCTCAACGTGCGCGGCGAGCCGTCGACCTCCGCCGAGGTCGTCGCGCACGTCCGGCGAGGGGAGCGATTGACGGCCATCGCCGACTCCGGCGACTGGCTGCGCGTGAAGCTCCGCGACGGCACAACTGGTTGGGTGTCGTCGGAGCTCGTAATCCGCGAAGGGGCCGCCGCCCGTCCGCGCCGCGGCGGCTGCCCACCCGACAGCGACTGCTCGTTCGTTACCGCGCCTAAGCCGGCCTTCTCCGAGGGAGGTCCGCACGGCATGGTTGTCATCGAAGCGAATGTCGACGTCCGAGGCATCGTCACTTCGACGCGAATCGTCTCGAACGAGACGCACGACGATGCGCTGGCTTCAATGGCCGGGCGGGAAGTGCGCAACGCCCGCTTCGCGCCGCCGGTTCGCAACTGCGTAACGCGGGCGTTCGTCTTCACTTACAAGCGGGCGTTCTGAGGGGGACGCTAAGTACAGCTCTCTGGAAGTTCGAGTCCCCTCGTGCGCGACGATCCAGGTGGACCTGACGCGACGCTCGAATAGCCGCGGAGCGGCGGAATCTATGTAGCCCACGGCGTGAGCCGTGGGAAAGAGGCCGGCCCAGAGAACAGCCGCGGAGCGGCGGCATTTCGAATCTCGCGATCGGGATTCGTCGTCGTTTGCACGAATGGGGAGGATCGAATCGAGATGTCGCCGCTCCGCGGCTTGATATCCGTTCGAATCAAACCCACGGCTCACGCCGTGGGCTACATAGATATCGCCGCTCCGCGGCTTTCAGTGCTTCAGTGCTTTCCGCAACGCCTTCGCGAATTCCGCCGGCCTGCCCTTGCTGATTTTCACACGGGGCGTCCCATGCCAGGCCGCGCACTCCTTCAAGGCGCCCGCGATGCCGCGCGCCAGCTCTTCCGAGCCCTCGATCCCCTCTTCCAGGTGCAGGCTCTTCACCTCGAAGATTTTTTCCTTGCGGTGGGCCTTGGCGTCCAATCTGCCGACGAGCCGATCGTTCGAGAGAATTGGCAGACTGAAATAGCCGTACTTCCGCCTGGGCGCGGGCGTGTAGCACTCGATGCGGTATTCGAAGTCAAAGAGCGCCTCGGCCCGCGCGCGGTCCCAGACCACGGGATCGAAGGGTGAGAGCAGGACGGTTCGCGTCGCGCGCAGCGTCCCCTTTCGGATCTTCGCCAGCACGGGCAGGTGATCCACGTGCAGCCAGGCATCTTCCTTCTGCCCCTCCAGTTGGGCGCGCCGGAGCTTGCCCTGTTTCTGCAGCGCGGGGAGGACCGAGCGGACCTCGGCGCGGCTCAGGCGGAAGTAGTCGGCGAGCCAGCGCTCGGTGGCGGCGCCAAGGGCCAGGGCCGAGAGCAGCGTGAGCTCGCGCCGTGCCGCGTCCGAGGAGACGCGCTTTTTCCATAGCGCTTGCGGCAGCACGCGCTCACGCAGATCGTAGACGCGCTGGAAGCGCTCCCGGCGCGCGACCATGAGCGCGCCCGCCGAGAAGAGATACTCGAGCGCGCGCTTCTCGGGCTTGAGGTTCCACCAGCCTCCGCTCTGTCCGTCGATTCGCTCGAAGTGGGACGACTTCACTTCGCCCGCGGAGCGGATGTGCGCCATCACGCGTTCGGCAACCTCGGCATGCTCGGCCAGCCAGCCATGCGAGTACTTCCAGTCGAGTGAGCCCGGATCCTCCATGCGGTGGCGGAAGAGCGGATAGAGCTCGACGGGCAGCAGGCAGGCCTCGTGGGCCCAGTATTCAAAGAGCCGCCTTTCGGCGAGCAACTCCTCGAGCCAGCGCGGTTCATAGCTCCCCAGCCTGCTCCAGAGCACGAAGTAGGGGCTGCGCGCGACCACGTGGATGGTGTCGATCTGCAGGGCCCCCATGCGGCGGATGCAGCCCAGCACATCTGGCTTCGTGGCCTGCGCCGGTGGATCTAGCAGGCCCTGCGCGGCGAGCAGCAGCAGGCGGGCTTCGGCGCGCGTGACCCGCATCGGAGACGGCATGCGGGCATCGTAGCAAAGAGGAAACGGGCGGCAGGCGACTGTCGCTGGTCTGCGAGGAGATCACCGCGGTGAATCGCAGTCGTCCACAGCAGGTGAGATCGGTAGGTGAGATCGGTGGCAGGCCTTCGTTCTTCGGCCGCCTGTCCGGGACTAGACATCTCGCAACGATGGCCCGTATCCCATGGATGTTGAGCGTTCGGCGCAGGATGGCCCAGGTTTTCGGCCGCGCGGAGAAGGCCAAACGCGCAGAAGCCGTGACGGACAGCGCAGCGTCCCACGACACGACGGGGTCCGAGTACGACCTTCTTGCCCGCAAGCTCGCCTGGCGTCGCCAGCCGGAGGAAACGGGACGCTACCTCAATGTTTTCATCGAGCAGAACAATACCTGCAATCTGAAATGCAGGATGTGCGGCTTCAGCGATTCACGCGTTGCCGCCGTTCCTCGATACCACATGCCGGCCGGGCTCTTCGAGGCCATTGCGCGGCAGGTGTTTCCGGCCACGACCTATCTTCATATGTCGTTGATGACCGAGCCGTTCATGACCGCCGATTTCCCGGACCGGCTCATGCTCGTCACCCGATATGGTGTTCCCTACTCGCGAGTCGTCACGAATGGGACCCTTCTGACCGAAGCGGCGATCGAGAAGATTCTGGACTCTCAGATTACATCTCTCACATTTTCGATTGACGGCGGTACAAGAGAGATCTACGAGGAAATCCGCGTCGGCGCTCGGTTCGACACCGTCCTGGCGAAGATCGATCGATTCAGGAACCTGAGAGACCGACTGGGCGCGACGCTCCCGCGGCTTCAGATCAATCACGTTCTGATGCAGCGGAACGTCGATCACTTCGATGAGTTTCTGACGCTCCTTGATTCGATTCGCCCGGAACAGGTCGACGTGCGAACCATCGAACCGATGACGTACACGACGGGCCTGGAGAGCAAGGACCCGGCTTTCTTCGAGAAGGTGCGCCGCCTGCGGCCGCTCTTCGCTGATTACTGCACGCGGAACGGCATTGAAGATTGCGGTTTCATTCGCGACCAGGCTGGTGTGATCGACCTGCTGCATGCCTCCGGCCAACGGATGACCTGTCAGCGGCCCTGGGACACGCTGGCGATCCATGCCAATGGCGACGTGCATCCGTGTATGTCGTGGACGAGATCTCCGGTCGGGAATCTGGCCCGCCAGTCGTTCGAAGAAATCTGGCAAGGAGAGGAGCTGGGGAGACTGCGTCACGAATTCGAGCTCACAAAGCCAGGGATCGATTGTCAGAACTGCACAGTCAAGAAGACAGTCTCGGCCGGGATCTACGACGATTTCTTCTTCAGGATGGTCAACAAGAATGACGAGTGGATGCGCCCCGAATGAGCTCTGCTCTCTTGTGCGACGAGACGCTGCCGCGGGGCATAAGCTCCGATGATTCATCGCAAAGTACTGCCTATGGCACGACCACCTTCGCCCGTGCGAAGCCTGCGTTGTTGCTGGCTTGATCGACGATGGCGACGGAGAGCGTGTTTTCACCCGGCGTCATCAGGATCACTGCCTTATACGTCATCGGCTTCTCGCGGAAATCGTCCTCGGCATCGGTCGGAACCTTGACGGCATGCACGTTCTTGATGACTTTGGATGTCCCGCTGCCGTTGCCGACGACGACGTACACGGCAAAGTTGCCGACGAGATCGGCGTCCTTCGGGAGCAGGGTGATGGTCGGGGCGAAGGACAGCTCGAACGGCACGCGGTATTCGGCTCCCTCTTTTTCGGGAGTGCCCGGTTTGAGGTGGACCTCCCAGCTGTTGCGCGGATCCATCGTGTAGATGTTCGCGATCACGCGAGTGCTCATCTCATCCTGGGCGACAGGAGCCTTGGCGATGTAGGTCTCCCGCGCCCGGAAGCGGTATTCGGGATTCTTCATCTTCACGACGATCTTCTGCGCGGCGTTGCCCGTCGTGCTCGATGGTTTGAATCCGAGGGAGTAGTACGAGTTGAGGTCGGCGGCCAGCGTCTGGAAGGCGGAGTCGAAGTTGTCGGAGTTCGTGAGCGCCAGCCCACCGCTGATCCGGGCCAGCGTCTGATAGGCCACCGCGGTACTGGTGAAGGCGGTGAACTTCTCCACCTGGTCCACCGCGGTATTGTTTTCAGCGCTGACCGAGTCGCGCGAATCTGCCGCGTCGATGATGTAGAGCGCTACATTGTTCGCGCTGGCCTGTTTGGCCGCCTCTTCGATCGAGTAGTGCTGCATCGATCCAGTCTTTCCGCTGATGGTCTCCGAGCCGTAATTCAGGCCCCCCATGTAGGGCGAAAAGGCGTTATAGAGCCATAGATAGAGCTCCGCGCCCGGATGTTCAGGGAGATGTGCCCCGGCAAAAACGACGACATTCTTTCCTTCGAGGCCCGCCAGCGCGGCGGTGACTTGTCCGAGTGCGTTGAGTGTGTTCCTGGCGCCGAAGATATCCTGTTCAACAAAACCATCCACAAGTCCCAGCGACTGGTTGTAAGCATCCTTCCACGAAAACTTTCCCTCCTTTGCGGCATCGATGTTTTCGGCGACCAGACGTTTGAGCTGATCGAGGGAGGACGTTCGGTTGGAGCTGGCACCGACTACCTGCTTGATGGAGGCTACGCCGTCCTCGATCGCTTTCCTGTCGTTGGTGAAGGGTGTGATCACTTTCACCTGCTGCGTGCAGAGGACCAGCATCACGTGGTCCTGAGGGCGCAACTGTTCGTCGATGAACTTGCGGAGAGACTGGAGAACCTTGTCCCGGCGGAAGGGCTGAAGCGAGTAGTTGTCGACGAACATGACGATGTTGCGCGGGCGGATCTCGACCGGCGGCTCTGCCGCGGGCGGCAGCCCAGGTTCCGCGGGAGCCTTGGTCGTCGCCGGCACCGCGTGGCCGGGAGAGGCATGGACCTCGTAAAGGTTCGTGATTTCGCGCTTCTGGCCGTTCTCATAGATCTCGAAATCGGCTTTCATCAGCCCAGTGACCGGCTTTCCGGCACGATCGCGGACGACGACATCGACGTTGACGACGCGCACCTCGATAGACTCCGCGGCGTTCTGGGCCAGCGAAACTGCCGCGCTGAGAGCGATGGCGGAAGCGATGATGAGACGTTTCATGATGGACCTCATTATGACGATGGTTTGAGCGAGCCGTGGTGCGCCACCGGAATGAGCCCGCAGCGTTCCGTCCCCTCGGCTCTGAGAGCCCGCAGCGGATCGGCAGCGACCCAGACCACACGTTGCTGGGTGAGCGCACGATTCAGCCGCGCCACGGCGGCTTCCAGACCGGCGGCGGTCGAGATGTCGTCGATCTGGCCCCAAGCGCCAGCCTGGTCCGGCAGTGGTCCATCCGCGGACCAGACGAAGAGCGGCACACCTGTCTCTTCAAGATAGCGACGCACGGTCGCAGAGGTGTAAAGGCTCCGGTCCGGCGTCTTGCTGAGAAGAAGGACGACCGCGCGGCGCCGGCCTCGTTCCAGCGTGCTCATCGCCGCGACGGCGACAGCATCAGCGTACTGCCGCGGCTCGGTTTTCACCGGGGCCGGCGAGAGTCGCTGTGTCAACCACCACAACGTGTCCGGCGCCTTGCCGTGATTGACCGACTGTGGGAAAGCGATCGCGGTCGGCTCACCCGGCGCGTTCATGGGACGCGGAACAGGCCAGAGGATCCGCTCCGCGGTGTCGGCATCGAGCCGCAACCCGGAGTTTGGAAGCGGGCGGACGCGGGTCTCGGGGTCTTTGACCATCACGACGAACGCGTCGCTCGTTTCGATCGCGGTGGCCCGCAACGGTGCGCCGCCGGTGGCAAAGCAACCATCGAGAGAGGACGGTTGCTTGTCGACGTTCGACGTGACGAGCAACGGGGTCAGCTCGGAGTCGGTCGAACCGGAAAATCCCGGCTGGATGGCGACGTCGCGTTTAGCGACTTCTCCGTCTTCGAACTCCATCTCCGCCGAAATGATGTGCGGATTCGACGAGTCGATTGCCGGCAGACGTGCGCGGAAGTCGCGGTCGACGCGAACGACGGCGCCATCGAGGAGGAGCTTCGCGGTCGTGGGAGTTTTGTGGAGGCGGTGGCGCCCGTACAACTGTGCTTCCACGGGCCGCCTACCCTCGCTTCGGATGACGATCTCCATCTCAGCCGGTGGACGGGAGAGATTGATCAACTGCGAGGTCCGGGCGACCTCCTTCCCATCGGCGTCATATGCGATCGCGGTCAACTCGTTGGGAATCAGCGCGCTGCCGAAATCGACCTTCACCGACCACGGCGCTTTCTCCATCCGCGCCACCTCGCGCCCGCCGAGCACGATGCCGACCGATTTGACTGCTTCATCGACCTGCAGGTCGACGGACTGGACGCCGGTGATCAAGCCCAGGAAGAGCGAAAGGAAGACTACCTGAGGCATCGCGGCATTCTATGGTCAGGTGATTCGGGCAGGTCACAAATGCTGAGGTTCCCGCTCCGTCAATGGTCCGGCATTACCGCGCTCCGCGGCTCCCCATCACGTACAGATCGCTCAGCAGCCTCGTGTAGCTGTAGACCGTCGTCGTGCCGTCGGGTGTGACGAGAATGGGGCCGACGTTGATCAGGCCCGAGGGGTCGGCCGGCATCGCCTCGCGCGACAGCGTACGCGCGCCGGTCGTGAGGTCGACCTTGTAGAGCATCGCCGGGATCTTCCCGAATGTGGCCACATAAAGTGAGCGGCCGTC
>DATLWH010000524.1:0-2710 GCA_035576505.1 Thermoanaerobaculia bacterium
AGCGCCGAGCGCCGGGTAGGCTCGCGCGACGTCGTCGCGCCGCGCATGCGTCTGCACGCGCCCGCGCGCCTCGGCCTCGCGATCCGACAACGACTGTCCGAGCGAGGCCATCCTCCCCGAAACCGCGTCCATCGCTCTGCCGGCGAAGCCGTTGAGCCCGCGTTGCATGGCGAAGCCGATCAGCAGCAGCCACCCCAGCGCGAAAAACGCGACCTGATACCGGCGCGAGGTCATCGGGCCCGGTCCTTCCACGCGGCGTAGAGGCGCCCGCTCATGAATGCGACATTGATCATCAGGAATCCGGCCATGCCCGCGGCGACCTCGGTCGTGATTCGCACTTCCGCCTCCGGCATCAGGTAGAACCTGCGAACGAAAACCGCGACGATAGTCGCCAGCGATCCAACAGTTATTGTCAGCGGAACTGCCGCCAGTCGCCAGAAATTGCCCGCCTGACGTGACTTCGCCGTCGGGATATACGGCACCGCGATGCCGAGGAGCGCCAGGACCAGCCCCTTCAGGTAGACAGTCCAGCAGCCCACTTTCAGCAGCATCCCCCGCCAGTGCCAGCCGCGCTCGCGCGGCGGATCGCAGAGCCAACGCTGCGCGTACCGGTAGATCACCACACCGAAGAAGCCGAGCGGCAGCGCGTGCTGCACGTATTCGCTCAGGAACATCGCCGCCGGCTGCACGCCGGTCCACAGATAGAGCGCAGGGATCAGCAGGTAGATCGGCGTGGTGAGGCCGACGAGGTAGTAACTGCCGATCATGAAATACGACAGCTTCTGGTGCAGCGTGAGCCGCCGGAACGCGCGCGGGTATTCGCGGAAGAGGACGTCGTATACGCCACGCGCCCACTTCAACTGCTGCTTGACGAACGAGCCGAGGTCCTCGGGGACGAGTCCGCGCGCGAGGATCTCGGGGACGTAGATCGATTTCCATCCCGCCGCGTGCAGCCGGATGGCCGTCACGAGATCCTCGGCCAGACCGATGCCGTGGCCGCCGATCGACTCCAGCGCGGTGCGCCGGAAGGTGCAGTTCGCGCCGATGGCCACCGCGGTGCCGGTACCGTGCATCCCCTGGAGGATCGGACCGTAGAACGCATACGTCTGCTCGGCGGCGGCACGCGCGACGAACGAGCGTGGCTGGTTGTAGTACGCCTGCGCCACCTGCACGAAGCCGACGTCCGGATCATCGAAGTGACCCAGAACGCGTTCGAAAAAGTTCGGCAGCGGGATGTGATCGGGGTCGAGAACGAGGATGAGCTCCTCGCTGGTGCGCTGCAGCGCGGCGTTGATCTTCCCCGCCTTGGCGCCGGGAAGCCCCACGAGCTCGAGGTGCACGGCGCCGCTCGCCCGCGCCAGCTCGGCGAAGCGGGGATCACGCGTGTCGTCGAGGAGATACGTCGTGTGGGGATAGGTGATGGCGCCCGCCGCCGCAAGCGTGCGGACGAACATCTCGTACGGTTCGCCCGGCGACGAGGTGGTGAAGATCGCCACCGAGAGACCGTGCGGCGCGTCTCGATGTGATGGCTGCTCGATGTGGAAGGCGTTGTACCAGCCGACGAGCATGCGGAAGACGCCGTACCAGACCGCGGCCGAGAGCAGGACGAAGAGCAGGCGGTTGCTCACATGCGCGGCGCGGAACCACCACCAGGCGAAAAGCGCGGCGCTCTGCAAGCCGAGGAAGATCAGGATCCCGAGAAACAGGCGCGCGGGCGTGGAGAGCGGCGCCGCGCGCCGGTGGCGGAACAGCTCGTCGTCTGTCCACGAGACCTTGCCCATCAGAGCCGGCCGGTGAGACCGATGTGGATGGAGTCGGCGCGGTAGAAGACCGTGGTCTGGTGTTCGGTGCCGAGCGTGACGGCAAATGTGCCCGGCAGCGGAACGACGACATCGGCGGATGCCCGCCAGGGGTGGAAGGTCCGCGAGACCTCGGCCGGCGTGACGAATAACGGCACGGCGGCCGTCGTGCCCGAGGACGGCCCGAACTGGAGATCACGGTCGTGAGCAATGCCGCTGTCGGCGTGCAGATGAATCGTGGCGCGGCCGACGTTCAAGTTCGCCGCGACGATCGCGCGCGCTTCGAAGAGATTCCTCGGCGTCCAGTAGGGGTCGTAGCGCGCGCTGTAGGAATAGGCGAAGCCGCCGCCCGCTAACACGGCGGCGGAAGCGCCGATGAGGCGGAAGCGACTCTGCTCGCTGTCGCGATACGAAGCCGATGCGCCGATGGAGAGCGATGCTCGCGCCGTATGGGCGACGCGCAGGAGATGGTAGGCGTCGGCCGCGCGGCCGGAGTTGCCGTCGAAGTAGCGGATGGCGTGCAGCGCCGCGGCGGACGACGCGGCCTCGCTGCTCCGGTTCCACCCGAGCGTGGCCGACGTCTCGCTCGCGTGCGTCCGAAGCGACGGCGCGGCGTAGAGAAGCTCATGCTGATCGATGTCGACGCTCAGCGTCGAGCCGCTCCATTCATGAGCGAGGGAGAGGCCGCCGAGCGGCTTGGTGGCACCATCCGGAAAACGGAAGAGACGCAGCGAGCCACCCACGCGCAGATGCGTGGCCGGCAACCAGGTGCTGCCGGCGATCGAGGCGAAGGGTGCGGTGGCGCTGCCGAGGCCAAGACTCCGCGCGCTGAGCGCGTAGAGGCCTGTGGTGGCCGTCCATTTCGTCAGCGGATCGGAGAAGAACGTGGTTGCGATCGTGGCCCTGACCCG
>DATLWH010000525.1:0-2732 GCA_035576505.1 Thermoanaerobaculia bacterium
GGTGTCGTTGTGGGCGAAGATGATTTGCTCGGCGGGAGTCGGGAGTCGGGGGTCGGGGGTCGGAGATGGTGAAGTACCAGCAATCGCCTCTCCGACCCCCGACTCCCGACCCCCGACCCCCGTTCTCCTGTTATCGGTTGTCGGAGATGGTGAAGTACCAGCGGTCGCCTCTCCGACTCCCGACTCCCGACCCCCGACCCCCGTCCTCGTCAGCACCACAAAGCGCGCCAGTTGGAACAGTCGCTCCGTATCCTTCCAGCGGTCGAGAGCGGCAAGGTTGTCGTCGCCGATGATCCAGTCGAACGAGGCGCCGGCGTACTGGCGGTGCAGTTCTTCCAGCGTATCGACGCTGTAGGAGACGCCGCCGCGATCGAGCTCGACCGGGGAAACGTAAAGTGCGTCGTAGTCGCGGATTGCCAGCGCTGTCATGGCGAAGCGGTGCGCTCCCGGCGCGGCATCCAGATGAGTCTTGAACGGTTGGCGCCAGGCGGGGATGTAGAGCACACGGTCCCACTGCATCGTCTCGCGGGCGGCGAGCACGGGATCGAGGTGTCCGCGATGGAAGGGATCAAACGTGCCGCCGCAGATGCCGATCTTCATATTGCCGGATGCTGGAGAATTGCTGCTTCCTCAGCATCATGTCGCTCAGGCACGACTCGATTCTCTCTCACGAAGCGGGCCAGCATGCGCACGAGGTCGCGCACTCCGTCGCCGGTGACGGCTGAGATCTCGTAATAGTCGTAGCCGTTCTTCGTGGCATAGGCGCGCAGCGTTTCGGAGTTCCCGGGGACGGCGGAATCGAGCTTCGAGCCGCAGATGACGCGTGGTTTTCCGGCCAGGACCTCGGAGTAGCGGGCCAACTCGTGGGCCACGACTTCCGCATCGGCGTCGGGCGACTCGTTCTCCGCCAGATCGACGAGGTGGACGAGAACGGAGCAGCGTTCGACGTGGCGGAGAAAGCGGTCGCCAAGGCCGTGGCCTTCATGAGCTCCCTCGATGAGCCCGGGGATATCGGCGACGACGAACGTCTCGTTGTCGTCGGCGCTGACCACGCCGAGGTTCGGGATGAGGGTGGTGAATGGATAATCGGCAATCTTCGGTTTGGCCGCGCTGATGACGGAGATGAGCGTCGACTTGCCTGCGTTCGGCAGGCCGACCAGGCCGACGTCGGCGATCAGCTTCAGCTCGATCGAAAGCTCACGCTCGTCGCCGGCGTTGCCGTCCTGCGCGAAGCGGGGGGCTTGGCGTGTGGCCGTGGCGAAGTGCTGGTTGCCCCATCCGCCGCGCCCTCCTTTGGCGACGAGGATGCGCTCGCCGTCGTGGGTGAGGTCGGCGATCAGCTCTCCTGTCGTTGAGTCGCGGACGAGAGACCCGATCGGCAGCTCGATGGTGATGTCGTCGCCGTCATATCCCGAGCAGTTCGAGCCCATGCCGTGCTGGCCGCGGCCGGCCTTCCACTCGCGCTGAAACTGCAGGTGGTAGAGCGTGTTGTGGCCGCGCGAGGCGACGATCCAGACCGAGCCCCCGGCGCCGCCATCTCCGCCGGAAGGGCCGCCCCTGGGGACGAACTTCTCGCGCCGGAAGGCGATGCATCCTTTCCCGCCGTCTCCGGCTTTGACGCGAATCGTTGCCTGATCGATGAACATTTCAGATGTCGTTATGTGCGAAGGGTGTTCCAGAAAAATCAAAACGCCGCTCGGCAGCGAGCGGCGTCGTTACAACGGCGAGGCAGTGGCCAGCTACTCGGCGGGGGTGACGCTGATGAACCGTCCGCGGGCGCCTTTGTCATGGAACTGCACGATGCCGTCGACCTTGGCGAAAAGCGTGTGGTCGCGGCCGATGCCGACGTTCACGCCGGGATAAAACTTCGTCCCGCGCTGGCGGACGAGAATCGAGCCGCCGGTGACGAACTGGCCGGCGAAGCGCTTCACGCCGAGCATTTTCGGCTGCGAATCGCGGCCGTTGCGCGACGAGCCCTGTCCTTTTTTATGAGCCATGGCTGGTCTCCTTAGAGATTGATGCTGTCGATGCGAAGCTCGACGAGATCCTGGCGGTGCCCGTGCTTGCGCTTCGTGTGATTCTTGCGGCGCTTCTTCTTGAAAACGATGATCTTCTCGCCGCGCGACTCGCGCACGACCGTGGCGACCACGGATGCGCCGCTGACCATCGGCCCGCCCACCTTGGGCTGGTCACCGCCCACCATCAGCACTTCGTTGAACGTGACTTTCTCCTGGTCAGCGTTGCTGAGCACGTCGCGCTCCACGAGGAGCGTCTCCCCCTGCGCGACCCGATACTGCTTTCCACCGGAACGGATGATGGCGTACACGAGATGACCTCCAGGAAAAAGACCACGCTTTCTAGCACACAGCGATTGAGACGGTCAATGCAGACGGTCAAACGGCGTGGACTGGGCTAAACGGCAGAGGAGAGAGCGGTTATTCCTTCAGAACTTAACCACCTGAGTGGCCATCCCGATGCTGTCGGTGGCCGTGTCGCGGATGGCGACGACGACGCGATTGCGCTCGCCTTTGGTCATCTTGATCGAGTTGTGCCAGACGAGCATTCCGTTCGGATCGGGCTCTCCTGTTTTGAACCCGGGAGTCAGCGGAAGAGAGGTGGCCACGAGGTTCTTGCCGATGTCGTCGAAGACCGACACATAGACAACGATCCTCGCCGCCACGCCGGTCTTGCCCGGAAGAAACTGCAGAGAGCGGAAGGGGACCTTGACTTCG
>DATLWH010000526.1:0-5026 GCA_035576505.1 Thermoanaerobaculia bacterium
CTGGATCGCCCCGCGCGGCGCGCGTTTCGCCTGGCAGCAATGGATCGTGCCGAAGGCGCACCAGCACGACCTCGGCGCGCCGGATGATCTAGCCTCGCTGATGCAGGACTCCGTTCGAGCGATGCGTAGGGTCAGCGAAGCATTCAACTGGGTGTTCGTCACGTTCCCACACGAGGAGCGAGGACATTGGTACCTCGAGCTCTTCCCGCGTACAGCCATGATCGCCGGCTTCGAGCTGGGGTGCGGTGTGTTCGTAAACACAATGACTAGTGACGAAACGGCGAGAGTATTCGCCAGTTTTATGCTATAGAAGCATGACCATGACCACGCGAGCTCTAACCGCCATCCTGCTTGCGTTTGTCGCCGCTGCCTCGCTCGCGGAGCAGCCCTCGCGCGATGCGGTTACGCAGCCGCTTTACGTCCTGCGCGCCTATGTTTTTCCGAATACGCCGACGGCGTATCAGGGCCTCTTTCGCTACGACCCGGCATCGAAGAGCTACACGTCGTTCGCTCCGTTCAACTACGACGCGCGCTTCGGGTTCCCCGGCGCGGTGCGCCTCAGCGCGGCGGCCGATCGCATCATCCTGCAGTCTGCGCGCTACTATGAGTTCGACCTCGCCACCGGACGCGTGCTGCGAAGCTACGACGGCAGCGATGCCAGCGACGATGGATGGGTATTTCACGGGGTGGTCGTCACGGAGGAGCAGGGGCGGCCGATCGGAATCGCGGCCGGAACGTACGGCTTCCCCTTCTGCCCGTACTTCGCGTTCGCTGACCCTTGCTGCGACTCGACTTGCAAACCGCGCCAGTTTCCCGGCTACGCCGCGCCGAATGCGCGGCCGTTTTCCGTGCTCCTCCGCCGATCGCTCGATCCCGCCGATCCGGTTCTGAAGGTAGCCAAAGTGATGGCACCGGAATCATCGGCCGGCGCCACCGATCCGTTTTCGGCCCTCGAGGCGCCTCACGCCGCGATCGCGCTGGATACCGCGCATCAGCAATTCTGGACGTGGGGAGCCGGGCGCGATCCGGCACGGCAATGGGCGGTATTGCCGATCATCGGCGGAACGATCGCTGATCTCCGTCAGACACTGGTCGGTACGCCGGACACGATCCAGGACGCCACGAGCCTCACGTTCCACGAGCCGAGCCAGATGCTGTTCGACGTCGTGCAGATGCCCAACGCAGTTCGGCAGTTCCTGAACCAGCCAACGAGTGACGCGACGACAGCGTCGGTGCTCGAGACTGTCTATCCCTGGGACCTTACCGAGCCGCGCACCGACGCCGTGACGGCCGTTCCCGTGGCGCTGCCGCAGCGCTATTTGCAGATGATCCCCGCGGTCGGCGAGGTGCGCGGCCTGAACAACACGTTCTGGCGCAGCGATCTCTGGCTCTACAACCCGGCCGATACCGGCGTCGACGTGACGATTCGCCGCGTGGTGCATCCGGAGCAGACGTCGGTGCGTCACCTTCCCGCCCACGGCTCCGCCGTGCTGCGCAACGTTCTCAGCGCCCTCGGCGGGGGAGCAGCAGGCGATGGCGTGACCCTCGACGCCCTCATGATCGACGCGCCGTATCAATGGGGCACGCAGCTTTCCGCCTACAGCCGCACGTTTACCGATGCCGCAGACGGCGGCACTTACGGCCAGGCCGTTCCGGCCGTGCCGTCGACCGTTGGCTACTCCACCCACTCCCGGCCACGTCCGTTGACAAACATCATTACCAATGCGGCCGACGGGCCGGGCTCGTCCTTCGTGATCGATGTCCGGCAGCCGGGGCGATTCCGCCACAACCTCGGCGCTGTAAACGACGGCTCGCAGCCGCTCGATCTAACCATCAACAACACAAAGACGTCCGTTGCGCCGCATAGCGTCGCAACGATCAACGTCGAATCGCTGCTCGGCGCAAACATCACACCACTGATCTTCGTCCAGGCCGATCGCCCGGCGCCCGTGTGGATGTCGGTCGTCGATAACATCTCCCAGGACGCCACGTTCATCCCCTTCGAGATTTTCCCTCTGGTCAGCGACGCGTCGACGGAGATGGCCATTCCGGCCGTGGCCGCCACCGCGGGCGCCAACGGCACGTCGTGGCGCACGGACCTTTTCGGCAGTCTGCCGACGGTGGCCCTCGGCTCGACGACCCTGGCCACTACGCACTTCGATTCCGCGACCGGCTGCACGGCCGACGCCCAACTCCCCACCGACAGCCGGTTCATCTTCAGCGACGTGGCGCGACAGTTCGGCGCCTGCGGCACGAGCGGCAGCGGCCTCGGCGCGTTGCGCGTGGGCGGCTCCACCTGGATGGCCGGCTACTCGCGCACGTACACGACGCGCGCCGACGGCGGCACGTTCGGCGACATGCTGCCGTTCTACCCCTCCCGAGGTTGGCCGGTGCAGCACTTCAGCGGCATCGAAGCCGGCGGGCGGTTCCGCATCAACGTCGGCCTCTACAACGGCCAGAGCACGACCACCACAAACCGCTTGCTGCTATACGACGCAAGCGGCACGCTCGTAGCCCAACGGGACATCGATCTCGCGCCCCATGCCTCGCTGCAGACGCCGATCGCCTCACTCATGAACCTCGCCACTCTTCCGCCAGGACCCTACGGACTCTCCGTCATCCCCCTCGGCGACGGACGCTCCTGGGCCTACGTCTCGCTCGTCGACAACATCAGCGGCGACCCGACGAACCTCTGGTAGCCGGCCGGCAAGAGACAACCTCGTTCGCAGACAAAACCATCTTCCATCTGCGTTCCATCTGCGTAATCTGCGGATAAGCCTTTTCATCATCCCACCGGCCACGCCATCGCCTTGGCGAACCCCGGGGCAGCGCTGCCGACAGCTCCTCGATATGCGCGACGGCTCCCGCGAAATGCTGACATGCGGCCAGGCTGTAGGAAGATGTGACGGATGCGGTCGATGACGTCGGTTTCGAGCATGGGTCAGAGCCCGAAGGTGATGGCCAACATCAGGGAACAGCTATGAAGCTCCTGCCCGCCGTATTCGAGGAGCGAGAAATCCGTCGTGTCTACGACGAGAAGACGGAGACCTGGTTCTTCTCGGTCGTGGACATCGTGCAAATTCTGACGCAGCAGCCCGACTTTCAGTCAGCCCGAAAGTACTGGAATAAGCTCAGAGAGCGCCTTCGCAACGAGGGAAGTTAGTCGGTGACAAATTGTCACCGACTGAAACTGCCTTCCGCCGACGGCAAACGCTATCTCACGGACGTCGCAACCGCGGAGACCCTGCTGCGCCTCGTCCAGATAGGTTGTGGGGTCGTATCTGCTCCGCGAGTCTCTGTTCAAGCTGCGGCGCTGCGAGACCTTCCGTAGTCGGCTCGGGCAGGGATACTTCGCAAGTAGTCAGAGCAAGACCCACCAGAAACGTCAAGATGGCAGGCTGGGTGTCGGTGATAACTTCCAAGCTTCCTACTTGACGCACAGTGCGGATATGGGGCTGCTCTCAGCTTAGGTGCTCCGCATACGCTTGAATCAGGCGCGCGGTGTCTTGACCGTCGATGATCGTGCATACCGCTCCTTGGTTTCCAGCAGCTCTGACGAACCAGGTCTTCTGTCGCGCCTCCTCGTACACTCGCTCGTCGATGGTCCCATTATATTGAATGAAGAAAATCTCCGCTGTTGACTGAAAAAGTCGTTGGATTTGATCGCCGTTCTTGCCACAACGGCTAAGGGTGAGGCGCCCCTTGACCGCTGGGCCCTTCAGCATGAACGCCGCCAATCTGCGCTTATTATCAACAAGTACTCTGGTGGTGAAGATATCGTTTTGTTCACCGGGCCAGTCCTTCTTCTCGGCGTCATTCACGATATTACAGATGAGCTTTTTGATGTCAGCCTCGGGAAGCGTGACCGGCACTTTGGCCCGGGCCAGGTGGCGTGGCACTAGTGCAACTTTGGCAAAGCTAGTTACATCATCTATCGGCAAGAGCCACGGTTGCGTGTCCGCTTCGACCGTTGGTTTTCGCTCGCGTAGCGCATCGACGAATACCCCAGCAATTCCTCGGGCTTCTTCCCGTGCTGCTGTGCATGCGTGGTACAATAACTGACTGAGAGGAAACGGCAGGACATGAGCGCGAAGGTAACGCCTGCCCTGATTGGTTGAACGAAAAGTCTGATCGGCATCCCGCGCAATCAATTTCGCGCGATTCAGTTCACGAAAATAGTAGTCGGGATCTGAAAGGGCCTCAGTCGGCTGCGCCTGCGTGATGTCGCCAACGGCAAGGTGAGCTCCCGAAGCTGTGGTGCGTTCTGCATCTGCTAAGAAATTCTCAAGCGTATACTTCAAGCCCCGATCCGACGCGAAATTCTGGCCAAAGGTCGGCAATGCGTCCAGTGCGGGATTGAGAAAGGAGCTGATTCCTGTGCGCTCTGCGATTGTGAAGAGTCGATCGCAGTCACGACTTGGATGCAGAATAAGGGCCTCCTTCAAGTCATCTATTGACAGCGCGACATGACCGATCGCCAAGGCGTTCGCAATTCGACGACCTTCTACGAGCGTTCGCTCCGGGTAGTTGGACCACCCACGGTCGGCACCGCTGGTCAGCGCGCCGTTATACGAAAGGCCCAGAATTGGCACGGGGCACAGCGGTTGAATCTCAGCAAGGTCTGTGAAAACCGCAGACGCCTGATCATCGAGCAGGACTGCGCGCATGGGAGAATACGCTAGGAACGGGTAACGCCACTCCGGTTGCACACCAGAGATCCTGGGAAGTGGCCCGGAATACACTTCGAATCCTAAGGCCGTGAAGATGTTGTACAGCGCTAGCGGGTAGCGATTCGTGTTAATCCAGAACGGTTCGAGCCTGACATCGTCCTCAAGCGCTTTCGCAAACGTGCCCGACATCTCACGCCAGCGCGCGTCGTCGGTAGCTAGGAGACTGCGCGGCAGAAAACAGTCAGCAGCAAGCGGTAGGGTTGAGCGGCCGAGGCCGACAGAGACGAAGATGATTATCGGAAGATGTTCTTCGATGATCGCTGGCAGCGGATAAGACACTCCGGCGCGAGACCCGA
>DATLWH010000527.1:0-2038 GCA_035576505.1 Thermoanaerobaculia bacterium
GGGCCTTGGAGCTTGCCGAACAGTTGACTATTTTCATGAACGCGCCGGGAAACTCATGAGAGCACTCAACTTCAGCGCGAGAACGGCCCCATCATCCGCCTTCGGCACCTTCTCCCCCGCTGAAAAGCGCGGGGGAGAAGGCTCTCGACGTTACACAGTGTCAGCGATCCACTCAGACAGCAACCCCGTAACTAACTTCTCGGCCAACGCATCGTCCAACCATACCGAGGAGGAGTTATGAAAACCCTGCGTATCGCTGCCGTCCTCGTTGTTGCCGTGGTGTCGCTGGCCGTACTTCCCAAGCTGCAGGCGCTTCCCTACTTCGGGCTGCAGATGCCGCCTGCGCCGCCGGCTCCTCCCGCCCGCCCGGCCATGGCGTCGATCGACGTCGTTCCGGAACCGCCGGAGCCTCCGGAGCCTCCTGCTCCGCCGGAGCGCTGGAGCCGCGGTCACGATGGCAGCACGTATGTTCTCGTCACCGGAGACATCAACATGATGAACGGTGACGGCGATACCGACATCAATGATCTTCGCCGTGCCTACGGCCGCCGCTTCTTCTGGTTCCGTCACGATGGCCGCGCGTATGTCGTTCGCGACGCGGCAATGATTCAGGAGTTGGTCGATCTCTACCGCCCTCAGATCGATCTCGGCCGGGAACAGGGAGCGCTGGGCCGCAAGCAGGGTGCACTCGGCCGCAAGCAGGGAGAGCTCGGCCGCCGTCAGGGGGAGCTTGGCCGCGAGCAAGGCCGCCTCGGAATGGAGCAGGCACGCCTGGACCGCTTCGACGAGGATGACGACCCTGCGTTTCAGACACGCCGCCGCGACCTGGAACGCCGCCAGCGCGAGCTCTCCCGGAAGCAGGACGAGCTCGGCCGCGAGCAGGATGAGTTGGGCCGCGAGCAGTCGCGCCTCGGCGAAGAACAGTCGCGACTCGGCGACCGGCAGTCGGCCCTGAGCCGGGACATCGAGCAGAAACTGAAGCCGATGATCAAGGAGATGATCCGCAGAGGCATCGCCGAGGAAGCGCGTTGATATAGTCGGGGGGTGGGTGTGGGGTGTGGGGTGTGGGGGTTCACCTCGGACGCGAGGACGCGCTTGGCTTTATCTCGATATAGTCGGGGCGGAGAGTGGGGTGTGGGGAGTGGGGAGTAGGAGTTGACGTCGGACGCAGAGTACGCGCCGGCTTTATCTCCCACTCCCCACTCCCCACAACCCACCCCCCCCACCGGAGGTCCCATGCTCATACGCCGCTTCACCATCGCGCTCCTTGCGTTCGCCGCCTCCGCGGCCGCGATCACGTTTCCGCCGATCGACTATCGGCACCGCACGCTGGCCAACGGGCTGGAGGTCTATTCGATCGAGGACCATGCCACACCGACCGTGGCCATCAACGTCTGGTACCGGGTGGGCTCGAAGAACGATCCCGAGGGACGCAGCGGATTCGCGCACCTCTTCGAGCACATCATGTTCAAGGCCACGGCGCACATGAAATCGGAGATGCTCGACCGTCTGACCGAGGACGTCGGCGGCTCGAACAACGCTTATACCCATCCCGACCGGACGGTGTATTACGAGGAGATCCCGTCGAACTACCTCCAGACGCTGCTCTGGGCGGAGGGGGAGCGGATGGGATCCCTGACGGTCGACGAGGCGAATTTCAAGTCGGAGCGCGACGTCGTCAAAGAGGAGTTTCGCTTCCGCATTCTCGCCCCTTCCTACGGCCGCCTCGGCTACGCCATCACCAAAGACTCGTACGCGGTTCATCCGTACCGGCGGCCCGGCATCGGATCGATCGAAGAGCTCGACGCCTCCACGCTCGCGGACGTGCAGGCCTTCCATGCCACGTTCTACCGCCCCGACAATGCCGTCCTCATCGTGGCCGGCGATTTCGATCCGAAGCAGTTCGACACGTGGGTCGACCGCTATCTCGGCTCCGTCCCGAAGCCGTCGACCGCCATTCCACGTGTGACGGTGGACGAGCCCGCGCGAACGGAAGAGAAGGCTTTCAGCGAGCACGGCGCGAACGTGCCGCTGCCTG
>DATLWH010000528.1:0-3986 GCA_035576505.1 Thermoanaerobaculia bacterium
TGGCCGGCTCATCGAACGACGGGAAGGCGCGCCGCGCGTCGGTGGACTCGAACTGCGTGACGGCGTACTTCCGCTTCGGCGTCTTGCTCAGATAGAGGCCGCGCAGCTGTGCGCTGAGCGAGCCGTTGAAGTTGATGCGGATCGAGGCGCGCCCCGGCGGCACCGTCTGCGAGAACTTCAGCGACGCCGTCTCGTTCGGCACATCGAACGTGATCGTCGGATTGAGCAGCTTGCTGCCGCTTCCGACGACGACGTCGTGCAGCTCGAGGCCCACGCTGTGAAGCGTGATCGTATCGACCGGTTCCTTGATGTCGACGTCGATCGTCTCCTGTCCGCTGAACTTCTCGGCCGCGAGATCGGGCGTGATCGAAATCGCGTAGTGATCGGGGATGACACCCATCGGAAGACGGGCGGCTGCGAGCGGCAGGGCAGCGAGAAGAAGGGCGGCGGCGGCGAGGCGTCTCATGCCGCGAAGGATATCGTCAGTCCGAGGCGCGGAAGAGGACGACGAGCACTCCGATGCCGACGAGGATGAGAACAACGGCCAGAATCAGGTTCATGTTGCCGTTTTGTTTCTCGACTGGCACAGACGTAGTGGTTGCGGCCGTGTCGGGGGCCGCGGTCGTAGTGTCTGTTGATGAGCCGGTAGAAGCCGATGCGGCCGTGTCGCTCGCGGTCGCGACCCTCGTCGTTGTCGCCGTCGTTGAGGGCGCTGTGGTCGTGGGAACCGAAGCGACGACGGTGGTGGTTGCCAGTGCCGGCGGCGGCACGGGGGGCGTTGGAGCGGCGGTGGTTGTCGCAGCGGCCTTCACCAGCGGCGGCGTGACCGGTTTTGTCACCGGTTTCGTCACGGGTTTCGTATTCGGAACGGGCGTCGCATCGACATGCGCCGTCTTCGGCTGCGGAGTTGCGGCGGCGGTCTTCGACGCCTTGTGCGCGGCGTCAGGCGCCTTCGCGGCGCCGGCCTGGGTCGTATTCGGCTTTGACGCTGACTTTCCGGGCGTCTTCGCCGGCGTTCTCGCCGCCACCTGCGCCGTCTTCCTGACCGGCGCCGGTTCCGCGGTAGGGTGGCGCGGCGCTGCTTCGGCTGCCATCCCTGAGGATATCGATACGCCCATGCGCGCCAGCCGCCGGGAGGATTCGTGCGTCAGGAAGCGGCGCGTTTCACGCGTCGGATAGAGCGTCTTGTCGCCGGCTGTGAACGTGTCGTCGGCGATGGACCGTCCGTAGTCGGGGTAGCGCTTCATCGCGGCGAGCAGCGAGCCGCCTTGTGACGTTCCATCGAAGAACGAGCCGGTCGGCGATGCCATCGCGTAGTCCCACACCCTGCCGATATCAGCGAAGACCTGCAGCGCGTCGTTGGCGGCATTGCGCTCGCCGCCCGCGGGATGGGAGGCGACCGCGCGGCGTGCATCCTCGAACGCCGCTTTGAAGGCCGCATAATCATCCCCTTCGGATGCAACCTGAAGCCGGCGCATGCGAGTCCGAAGGTCGTTGGACGGGGGGACGGACGCGACGGGCGGAGAGGGCTGCAACTCTGAGGCAACTGTCGCGGACAGCAGCGCGGGCTGCGCCGACGCGGGATTGTTGTCCGTGGCGCAATCCGCCGGCACGGGGCTCTGCGGATGCGCCAGCACCCTGACCGTGGGATTCAACTCCGCCGTCTGCGCGGATACGGAAAGCGGAGCCACCACCGCGACTGCAGCGACAAACGCGAGCGCCAACCGTCCCTTCCCAGATGCCATCGTTACTCGCTTTACTCGATGATTCTAGCCGTTAGCAGTCTTCGCGGCAGAAAAGATCTGAGGAAGATAGTCGCCGAGCCCACCGGCAACCCACGCTGCCGGCCGGGCCGGCTACATCGTCTTCACTTCCTGCAGCAGGTACTTCTTCATGATGTTGAGCAGATCGCCGACGGCGACCGGCTTGGCGATGCAATCGTCGACGTTGAACCGCGAAAGGGCCTCGTCCCGATAGCTCTGATCGGCGTAGCGGCCGGTCATGACAATCGCCTTAAAACGCGAGCGGCCTGACTCTTCTTTGACTTTCCGGCAGATCTCACGGCCGTCGAGCCTCGTCGTCCAGGCATCGAAAAGGATCAGGTCTGGCTCATGCTCGCGGACCTGAGCCAGCGCCAGTTCCGCGTTGCCGCTGGCGAGGAAGCGATAGCCCAGCGTCGAGACGACTGTTCTCACCATGAGCTGGACGGCCTCGTCATCCTCGAGAAGCATGATCAGTGGACGCTTCACGGCGGACGACGGAGGATCGGATACGGGCACGCCGTCGCGCATGGCGCCGATCATCTTCCGCTCGAAGAGCACGGCCGGCGCATCCGCCCAGAAGCGCTCCCGGTAGTCCGGCGCCTTGCAGAAGCACTTGCCGCAATGTTCGCAGACGAGCGTCTTATCGCCGGCGCAGGCACACCATTCGGCCCTAGCCGCGTCGAACATGACGCCACACGTAGAGCAGGCGACGTCATAGGTGGTCGTTCCACGTCCTCCGTCACCGGGAGGATCGAGATCCTTTCGGTGAAGCAGATGAAGATTCTCCTGCGAAGGAAGGTCCGCCACCCCTTCGAGATACCGCTGCAGAAGATTGATCAGGTCTGTGATCGACACCGGCTTGGCGAGGTAGTCGTCAATCCGGAATCGCTTGATGGCCTCGCCCTTGTACTGCGTGTCGACGTAGAGGCCGGTCATCAGGACCATCTTCGTGCCGGCAAAGGCGGCGTCCTCTTTCAGCAAGCGGCACATCTCGCGGCCGTCGAGCTTCGGCAGGAAGGCGTCGGCCAGGATCAGGTTCGGGTGGTACCGGCGCGCCAGATCGAGACCGTCCTGTCCATTCGCGGCGGAGACAGAACCGTACCCGAGGTTCGCGCAGACGCGTTGCACGACAGCCTGGATCTCGTCATCGTCGTCGACGAGCATCACCAGGGGCCGTTTGACCTCGCTGGGAGGAAGGTTGGCGGCGACGCTGAGGAACTTGCGGCGCAACTCGGATTCCTTCCGTTCGAAGAGGCGCGGCGGCGCGTCCTGCCAGAATCTCTCTTTGTACGCGGGGGCAGCCTTGCAGAAGCACGTCAGGCAGTTCGTGCAGACGACCGTCCGCTCCCGGGTCAGGCAACTGCACCAGTCGGCTTCGGTGGCGTCAAAGGCAACGTGGCAGTTGTAGCAGACGATGTCGTAGCGCTCCCGGCCGGGCTTATCGCGTACCTGATCGCTTGTCTGATCGCTTGTCTTATCACTTGTCTGATAAGGGGACTCCGCCGGGAGAACGGCGGCATGTGGCGGAGCAGTCCGCGACTTGTTCTGCCTGGCAAGCAACGTCTGTGGATCGAGGGCGGCCGCGCGCACGAGCTCGACGACCTCGTCGATATCGTAGGGTCTGACGGCAACCCCGGCGCGGCTGACGCGCGGAATGCTCGAGGCGTTGCGGGCTGTCAACACGAGCGGAAGCGCCTTGGCCTGACTGGAGATCGCGCTGTAAGCCTTCTCGAAATCCGGCAGGTCTGAGTCGACGAAGACCACGTCCGGCCGGAAGCGGTAGAGCTCATCGACGGCGTCGACGAGCCGCTCCACGATGACGATCTCGATGCCGAGCTGCTTCAGGCGAGGAGCCGCCGTGTCAGCCGTCGCACGGCGCGATTCGAGGAAGAGAACGCGCGGCTTCTTTTCGGCCGTGCGCGCCGCATTGGCGCGGCGGATCGCGCTGCTCTCGGCGACGGCGGCAGCGGCGGCCCGGCGCGTGGCCGTGTTCTCACCGATGGCCGCCTTCCCTTTGAAGAAGCCGCTGAAGAATCCGCGGCGCTGGCGGGGGCGCGGCGCCGGCGGCGGGGGTGGCGGCGGCGTCGCTGGAGCCTGCTGCCCCAGCACCCGTTCGAGCTCGGCTCGAAATGTGGCCACGCGTTCATCGGCCACGCGGCGGACTTTTTCGATTTCCCGCACCGAGTCACGCTCGAGCGCCTGCCGCTGGGTCGCCAGCTCGGT
>DATLWH010000529.1:0-4713 GCA_035576505.1 Thermoanaerobaculia bacterium
TGGGGCGATAGGCGGGCGGCATCGATCTCGACAGGATTTGGATCGAACGATTCGGGGCCGGATAACCCAGAATTCTCCCAGACCGTGAGCCACTCGGATCCGTTCCATGCCGCCGCGATCGCACCGATGTAGCCGTACGGCCCTTGGGTGACAACGGTCATGGGAGTGCCGGGTATGAGATTAGCGTCGACGGTATTAACGACGAGGTTCCGGCAACCCGACCAGGCTACGAGAGTCGAGTGGACGCCTGAAGCGAGCGCCAACTCGCGGCCGAAACTCGCGATGCACTGGTTCTGCTGCGCGATGGTGATTCCGCCGGGATCGAGCAAGACACCGCTGACGGGTGAAAGGCGCGCCAGTTTGAGCGGATAGTTGGGGTAGATGGCTGTCGGGTTCAACCAGTCCGTCCATCCGATGATGTAGTTTGCGCCGTCAAAGACGATGCGCGGGTCGGTGGAGCTTGATCCACCGACTCGAATGCCTCGGCCATCAAGCAGTTGCCCATCGAACGTGAGCCGGCCGGCGTAGACACCACCCTGCTCATTCCAGACGACGGCCATATTTGCACCGCTCATTGCCACGTCTGGCGTCCGTTGCGTCGTTGCGGCGATTCTGATCACGCCTGGGCTCGATGCGGTCAGGGACTGTGTGTCGATCAGCGATCCCTTGAGGACATCGAATCTTCCCTGCTCGATCCAACAGCCGAAAACGCTCGAGCCGCTCGATGCCAGCGTCAGCGCAGCAAGATGATCCCCATTTACGATCGGGGTGTATCCGCCGACGGGCTGGCCGGTACTGCTGATCCGGTGGAGTCCGAGCGAACCCCCATATGCGCCCAGGTTGGGCCGATCCAGCTCCATGACCAGATAGGAGCCGTCACGGAACGCAAGCCCTGCCACCCAGAAAATGTCCGGAACCTTCCAGGCCTCCATCAACTCGCCCTTTGGACCAAAGTGTTGTGAGCTGAAGTTGTTCAGGCCTCCGGCCTGGGACAAGAGAATTGCCACGTAACTGTCGCCGTCGGAGGCGAGGGAGCGGAGCGTTCCCCACTGGCTGGGCGCGAGCGCGAGTGCGCTCGAGGCGACCGTGGCTCCCGTCGCGTCGAGCGTTGTGGCGCGGACAGCGCTTCCGACGGTCTGGATGACGAGGAAGCCGTGACCGTTCGATGCGATCTTCGCCGTTCCGACCGAAGGGCCGGAGGCATTCAACGGTTTTGGCCCGTCGACGATATCGGCATCGCGGTCGAGGACCAGGGTCGTCAAATTTCCTGCCGGACCGTTGTAGACGATGACGGTGCGATTGCCGTCGCCGGCTGTGCCGCCGTCGAGAACGCTCCCGACATCCGCGAAGATACGCGGCTTGGGATCGAGCAGCGTTCCGTCGCTGCTGATTCTGACGCCCATCAGCACCGGCGCGTTGCTGTCTGCTTCACTCCAGCAGACCAGGTACGAGTTGCCAAGATAGACAACGTTGATGAATGTTGAGAGCGCGGGCGTAACCGTAGGGATGCGAATCCCGAGTGGATCGAGGATCTGGCCCGATGCACTGACGCGCGCTGCGTACATCGTCGGGTTGGGTTTCGACGCGCGGTTGCGTGACTCGTCCATCCAGGCGACCAGGAAGTCGTGGCCGTCGGATGCCGCGTGGGCGTTGGATACATATCCGGGCGGCGCTTCGTATGCAGGTGATGCCAAGGGACGTTCGCCGGAGACTTCGGCCACGGCAGCCGCCGCGGTCAGGAGCATGAGCGAGATTGCCGCGATGATCGAACGTTTCATAAAACTCCCCCTGGGTGTCTCCTTCTCAACGCGGCGATGCCGCTCGTCCGCGCAGAACGTGCGGAATGCTCACGAACGCGCGCTCGACGTCGCCGTACTGTGGCTCGGAGCCGACGCGCGTGTAGACGGTGGTGGCGCGGCCGGTTCCGGTCACGATCAGCGATGTGTAGGGATCGATGGGGTTCGTGATGACGGCGAGCGGGTTGAGGCTCTCGATCGAGCCGGCGGCGGCGACATGTGTGACGTAGAGGTTGTACGGTGTCTCCTGCCCGCTGAAGACGTGCGTCGACAGGGCTACGTCGTACTGCAGACCGTCCCAGGCGACGCTCTTTGCGCTTCCGCTGCTGAGGAGTACGCCGTTGGCCTGGGCCAGCAAGGAGCCGTCGGAGGAGACTCGCTGCGCGATGACGTTGGAATTGGGGTACAGATAGCGCGACCAGACGATCAGAAAGCCGTCGCCGTTGGATGAGACGAATGGCTGGCTGTCATAGAGGGTGTTCGAGACAACGATCGGCTTTGGGTCCAGCACATTGAGCGATGCAGAGAGGCGCGAAGAATAAATGCGGGCGGCGTACCCACTCCCCGGGTCGGGCTGGACGGCCAACGTTACAAGGTCTTCCCAAACGACCAGCCACTCGTGGCCGTTCCAGGCCGTTGAGACGGCGCCTGTGTTCGCCGTGTCCGAGGGAGTGACTGTAACCGGCATGCCCAGGACGCCGTCGCGGTTGACGGTATTGGCATTGATCCGGATTCCATCCGACCAGGCGATCAGCGACGACGACGGTCCTGGCGTGAGCGAGACGCTGACAAACCACTGACCCGAGGCGGTGACGATGCCGGCGGGATCGAGCATCGACCCGGTATCCGGCGACAGGCGGGCCATCTTCACATTGGTAGGCGGTGTTGACGTGTTCTGTTCGATCCATGCGATGACGTAATTTGTTCCGTCGTATGCGATAGTTGGCGCGGCCGCCGCCCGGTTGCTGATACGAATCCCGCGTCCGTCCAGCAACTGCCCGTCGAGTGTGATGCGGCCCGCATACAACCCGTCGTTTTCATTCCAGACCACCGCGTGATTGCGGCCGCTGGTTGCCGCGGCAGGCGTAGTCTGCGATTTTGCAGCACGGATGATAGGGTTCGTCTTCGACGCGGCGAGAGACTGTCCGTCGACAACGGTGGCCGAGAACAACTGCGCCGAGGTGAGCAAGTCGGTCCAGAAGAAGCCGGCATCGGATCCGTTGGATGCCAGCGTCGCGCCGGCGCCGAAGCCTTGTCTGCCAGAGACACCAGAGACCGCGACGTACGACCCGACCGGTTGTCCGGCGCGGTTCAGACGGCGGACGCCGATTGTCAGCTGGTCGCTATCGATGAGCAGGTACGAGCCTCCCGTGAATGCAAAGCCGGGGAAGATCTGCTGCAGCGGCACGGTGGACTTCTCCAGCAGTTCGCCAGCGGCGCCGATGTGTTGCGCGATTACGGCGAATCCTTCCTTGACGATGGTCACATAGCTTTCGCCGTCGGAGGCCAGATCCAGGACCGCCTGCGAAAACGGAGAGGTCGTTACCGGCACCGTGGAAGAAGCGGCAACGCCATTCGCGTCGATTCGCAACGAGGTGATGGTCGTCACCCGCTGCCAGACCACGAGAAAGTCGTGACCATTTGAGGCCACCATCGCTGCCGACGCGCCGGCGCTGTCGGGTGAAATCGTCCTCGGCCCGTCGATGACGTTGGCATTTCTGTCCAGCGCGATCATCGAACCGCCGAAGACGATGATGGTGCGGTTGCCGTTGCTGGCCGAGCCGTACACATTGACGGTGGCGCGGTCAGCAAGCATGCGAGGTGTCGCATCGAGAACGATGCCGTCGCGGCTGACGCGGGCGCCCATGAGTGCATTCGATCCGGGCGAGACCGGAGAGCGGTCGACCCAATAAACGAGGTAGTCCTCGCCGAGGAAGACGACATCGACCTGGTAGGGCTGGTGGGAAAGCGTCGGAAGGCGGATACCGAGCGGATCGAGAATGTCGCCCGCGGCGTTCATGCGCGCCGCGTAGATCTGTTCGGCGGCAGCCTGATTGCGATACGAGTCGACCCACGCCACCAGAAAGTCACGTCCGTCCGAGGCGGCGGCGAAACCCCACCGCAGGCCGGGCGGTGGCCCATACGCAGGTTCGGAGATGGGCCGTTCGCCGGAGACTTCGGCCACGGCGGCCGCCGCCGTCAGGAGCACGAGGGAGATTGCTGTGATCATCGAACGTTTCATGGGAGGGGCTCCTCGATCGGTTGAGTGTCTGCTATTGCGGTGCCGTTGCTCGTCCGCGCAGTGCGTGAGGCACAGTCACGAACGCGCGCTCGACATCGCCGTACTGCGGCTCAGAGCCCAGACGTGTGTAGACGGCAGTGGTGTGGCCCGGGGCGGTGACGACCAGCGATGCGCTGGGGTCGAAGATGTTCGTGACGATTGATTGCGGGGCCAGGCTCTCGATGGAGCCGGTAGAGGCAACGTGCGTGACGTAGAGCGTGTACGGCGGAGGGTAGGGCTGAGTGCCGTCGTAGAAGTATGACGAGAACGCCACGTCGTATTGCGCGCCATCCCATACGACGCTCTTGGCGTTGCCGGAATTCAGGAGAACGCTGTTGTCCTGACCGAGCGACGAGCCGCTGGACGAGACCCGCTGTGCCATGACGCGATACCGTGCGGTGATGTCGTCCTGGTATCGGGACCAAACGACGAGGAAGCCGTCGCCGTTGGATGCGACGAGCGGCCAGGTGTCGTAGAACGTGGTCGAGATGGCGAACGGCCGGTCGAGCACGGCCAGCGATGGCCACAGACGCGACGCGTAGATCCGTCTGTCATAGATCATCGGCCCGTCGTAGTCGAGATGGCCGTTGACGAGGTCCTCCCACACGATCAGCCACTCATGGCCGTTCCATGCTG
>DATLWH010000530.1:0-2953 GCA_035576505.1 Thermoanaerobaculia bacterium
GGCCACGATCACCGAGATGATGAAGATGCGCAGGATGCCGAGGCGGACGGTATAGAGGTCCTGGAGGATCGGGTAGGTGCTCTGTGATGCCAGCGAGGCGCCGATGACTTCGTCGCCGACGCGGATCGGTTCGGCGACGTAGACGGTGACGGAGCGGCGGTCGGGGGAGATCCGTTCGACGGCTCCCGGCTCGCCCTGCAACGCGCTCCTCACCTCCGCTCCCAACAGGCGTTCCGACCGCTCGTAGTAATCCCCCTCGGCCAGTGGTTGTTCCGGCGTTCGCGCCGAGCCGAGGAAGGGACGCAGCAGGGCCGCGCCGATGCGATAGAGGATGTTGTGTTTGGCGCGGCTGGGGCGTTGCGGCGGGGGAGCGCCGGTCAGGATGCGCGAGTCGGCGACGATGTGGCCTAAGGGGGAGATCACGCGCAAACGGATCGGATCGTTGGCGTCGCCGCGCAGCCGGTGACGCTCGAGCATGATCTCCTGCGCGCTTCGTCCGGGGACTTGTGCCGAGGCCACCGCCGCGGCAAGCAGACGCGCTTCTTCCTCCAGTGCGCGGCGCTGCTGGCCGAGGAGTCGTTGTTCGTACGAACCGAGGTAGAGGATTCCGGCCACCGGCAGAAAGACGAGCAACAGGTTGAACGCCATCAGCCGGACGGAGATGCGCGAGATGAAACGCCGCAGGCGGGGAGTGGGCATCAGGGCAGCCCTCGCACACATCGAGAACCCTCTCCCCGCGATCGAGCGGGGAGAGGGTGGCCGAAGGCCGGGTGAGGGGACGCGCTGATGTCAATTTGGGAGGTGACGGGACGGGGGAAGTCCTTGGAAACAGTCAAACTCACCGCAAGAACCAACGCCCCCTCATCCGCCTTCGGCACCTTCTCCCCCGCTGAAAAGCGCGGGGGAGAAGGACGCTCGACAAACATAGTTTTCACGCCACCCACCGGTACCCTACGCCGTACACCGTCTCGATGGCGGCGAACGCTGGATCCGCCTCTTCGAATTTGCGGCGCAGGCGCTTGATGTGCGTGTCGATCGTGCGATCGCTCACGTAGGTGTCGTTCGGGTAACCCTCTTTCGTCAGTTGCTTGCGCGATTTCACGTGACCGGGATGGCGCACGAGCGCGTGCAGCATCATGAACTCGGTGACGGTAAGGTCGACGCGCGCGCCGTTCCAGGTGGCCATGTAGCGCTGCAGGTCGAGCGCGAGGGGGCCGACCCGCAGCGGCGCTTCCGGCTGCTGCGACGTCGGGTTTTCGATGAATGAGAGGCGGCGGAAGAGGACCTTCACGCGCGCGGCCAGCTCGCGCATCGAGAAGGGCTTGCAGAGATAGTCGTCTGCGCCGAGCTCCAGGCCGAGGACGCGGTCGAGCTCCTCGTCGCGCGAGGTGAGGAAGATGATCGGGAGCGTTTCGCTGCGCGCGCGCAGGCGGCGGCAAAGCTCGAGGCCGTCCATCCGCGGCATGGTGATGTCGAGGATGGCCAGCGACGGCAGCCGGTCTTTGACGACGTCCCACGCCGCCGCGCCGTCGGCATAGGTGACGACGTCGTATCCGTCGCGGCGCAAGGCGAATGCGACGGTCTCGCGGATGGTCTCTTCGTCGTCGACGACGATGATGGGCTCGCGCATGGGCGAGAGGATGCCACGAAATGCCGGGCTCTTCTCCTCCCGCCACAATCCCGCCACATTCCTGCCGCCAGCTCTCCTTGGTTGCTCGCACTCCACGTCACATCGCGGACTTCTATTGATGGCATCGCAAGATCGAAGGAGACGACGATGGAGACCAATGGCAACACCGACACTGAATACAAACCGCGCGACTACACCCTGGAGCGATGGATGGTCCTGCTGCTCTCGCTGCTCTTTTTCCTGCCCTTCGTGGCGCAGGCGCAGGAGACGACGACGCTCGACAAGAATGACCGCGCCGACCTGCTGCTGAAGACGGCGACGCCGGGCGTTTACGCCGTGAGTCAGGCCGTGAAATCCGAGGTCAGCATCAGCGTCTCCGGCCCCATCGTCCGCACCTCGGTCAAGCAGACTTTTCACAACACGACGGGGCACTGCGTGGAAGGGCTGTACGTCTACCCGCTGCCGGAGCTCAGCGCGGTCGACACGCTGAAGATGACCATCGGCTCGCGTGTCATCGTCGGCGAGATCCATGAGCGGGAACAGGCGCGGAAGGAGTTCGAACAGGCCAGGAGCCAGGGCCGCAAGGCGGCGCTCGTCGAGCAGCAGCGTCCGAATGTCTTTACGACGTCTGTCTCCGGCGTGATGCCGGACGAAGACGTGGTCATCGAGATCGCCTATCAGGAGATGGCGCTCTTCGAGAACGGCCAGTACCGTCTCCGCTACCCGATGGTGGTGGCGCCACGCTACTCGCCGGCGACCACATTCGCGGCGGCGGTCGCGGCGAAACTGCCCTCTACGCCGTCCAGCATCGGCAACAGCGGCGGGACCGTCGCGCTGTCGGTTGACCTCCAGCCTGGTTACTCGGTGCGCAACATCAAGAGCCTGCAACAGGTGAAGTCGGAGACGGTCGGCAACCGGCATTACCGCGTCACGGCCGATTCGGCGTCGCTGGATGCAGGTCACGATTTCGAGTTGACGTGGCAGCCGGACCTCGGCAGCGACCCGGAGGCAACCGTTCTGACGGAGAAGCTCGGTGAGGAGACCTATGCCCTGGTGATGGTCACACCGCCGGCCCGTTCGCCGGCGCGCATGCCGCGCGAAACGATCTTCATCATCGACAGCTCCGGTTCGATGGAAGGGGCTTCGATGAACCAGGCCAAGGCCGCGCTGCTGGTGGCGCTCGACGACCTCCGCCCCGGCGACAAGTTCAACGTCATCGATTTCGATTCCGAGGCCCGCCCGCTGTTCACCGACAGCAAGTTTGCCGACCCGCAGGCGATCATCGAGGCCAAGCAATTCGTCGACACGATCAAGGCCGATGGC
>DATLWH010000531.1:0-5628 GCA_035576505.1 Thermoanaerobaculia bacterium
CAGCGGGCACTCTCCTGGAGGAGCCTTGAGTGCGGCGAGATGAGCCTCATGACCCCGCTGTGAGACCGCTTGAATGCGTAAATCGAAGGTGTGGCCCCTTGTGGCCTCCTTGTGGCCTTGTCGGAAACCGTACCCTGGTCATACGCCTTCGCCATCTCAAGCGCGACCTCGGCCGCAAAGGGCCGCAGAAGAAGAAATAGCGAGAGATCGCGTGGAGGCAGCGGTTACCGGGTTGTGAGAAATGCTCGGCGCTTGGACTCGATTCAGCGCCCTATCGCAAGTGCTTCTTAATCTGTGCTTCGGTGCCACCAAGTAGTTCGTCCTTGCGCAGTTCGGCCTGCTGCTTTGCGAGGAGATAGGCTGCTCGCTCTGAGTGTTTGTCGTTTAGAGTGGAGAGGTACTGAGCGATCGCGACGAAGACTCCCGCGTGGGACGTGTCGCGCGGTGGAAGTACTTCGGTCTCGCCGGCCGCAGTTGCGAGAACTCTGAACGCGTGTTCCTGGTCGAGTGCGCTAACGCTAAGAGGACTCTCTTCTGCCTTGCTTAATATTATTTCAGCAATTGCGAGTTGCAGAAAACAAGATTGAGGATATCTTCTGGCTGACGCGCTCAAAATCTTCAGGGCGGCGTCATAGTCACCTCTGTCGATCTCGCTGCTTGCGCCGTGCGAAAAATTGATCGCCTCCGGTGTTTCATAGTCGGGGCATATCCACCGGTCCGTTGGTTCAGGCGGAGCAGGGTTCCAACCGTGATGCTGTGCGAGAGCAGCAGCGCCGGCGAAAATCGCGGCTGCTGTCTTATAACCGTTCACCTGGTAGTGATTTGCGAGTTGCAGTCGCAGCTCTACGGTGGGTGTCAAGCGAATTCTATGTAGGAGCGAGCTTGCGACAGAATCTGGTGCCGGCAGGAATTGACGTTGCGCGGATGTTGTAACAGCGTGTGTCTCGACGCTGTTGTCCAGAGGCAAAGTACAGTCTTTTGACGCCGCGCCACACATGGTCAGGAATAGAGCGAATGCGCACCCGCGTAGATTGATGTTCATTCTTGGAGTGTCCCACGACATAGGCACTCGTTCGTGCCGAAGTTGTAACGACCGGAAGTTATCTTCTTTCCCAATGGAGAGTGAATGGATGCCAGAGGTGGTACGCTGATTTCGGTTCCATGCCTGCCTCCGAGGTGCCAGCCCTTCGATCTTCGCGTTCGTGAGAGCCTCTCCACGCATGGTAGAGCAATCTTCCATTCCGAGGAGGTTTTCGGCTCGGTTTCTCTACTCGACGGGGATTCCTCGGTGATTCTGGGCAGCCGAGGGATCCTCGGTCGCGTTATGGCACGACCGTTACGCATTGAGTTCGCCGGTGCTCTCTACCACCTCACTTCCCGCGGCAACGAGCGGCGCCCCTTCTTCCGCTCCGATCGTGATCGCAAGGCCTTCCTCGGCTTCCTCGGGCAGGCCGTTCGACGGTTTGGATGGTCCCTCACCGCCTGGGTCCTGATGACGAATCATTACCACCTCGTTGTCCAGACTCCGGAGCCGAATCTCTCGCGCGGCATGCACTGGCTCAACAGCGCCTACGCCGGATGGTTCAACCGCGTCCACAAACGATGCGGGCACCTGTACCAGGGGCGATTCAAAGCCTTCCTGATCGACAAAGAGGCCTACTTCGCCGAAGTTCTGCGCTACGTCGTCCTCAACCCGGTGCGCGCGAAGATGGTCGAGAGACCGGAGGACTACCGGTGGTCCAGCTATCGCGCTACAGCGGGACTGGAGAGTGCGCCTGATTGGCTCGACCTCGCAGCCGTCCTTCCTCTGTTCGGTGGCGAGCGGGAGCCGGCGCAGTCGGCCTACCGCGAGTTCGTTCTGGCGAAGATCGGCTGCGAGGATCGGCTATGGGAGAAGCTGACGAATCGGCTCTACCTCGGGACCGAGGAATGGATCAAATCGATGCGCAAGCGCGTGGAAGCGAAGCCGCGCTCGACGGATCATACGAGGACGCAGCGGGCGGTGGGACGGCCGAAGATGCACGTGATCCTCGGCGCTGTGGCGAAGGCGCCAGCGAGACGGCCGCCTCGATCCGAGCGACCCGTGGAGGGATCCTGCGTCGTCTGTCCGCATGGATCGGATGGCACGACGGTCCTGGTCACGCTTCGCAGCCTCGCTCCGGCTCCAAAGCGAAGTGCACATCTCGAATCTCATCAAGCGCTGTGACGGCGAGTTCGGCGAGAATCGAATGCTGCTGGGCTGGCTCGATGCCTCGCTCGCAACTCTGCGAGCCTGATCCCGGAACACGCGCTGACCCCGGCTTGTCCGCGCCGTCACGGCGCTGGGAAGATGTGCGTCCCACCGGCACGCTAGCGCTCTGAAATTGGAGATCTTCCGCCACGTCTATGCCTCTGGGAACGGTCAATTCTGCCGTTTCAGCGGGGCGCTCTTATGGAGGAGCCTGCAGTCCGGCGAGATGAGCCTCGTAAGCCCCCTGTGCAACCCGCTTTGAATGCGTATATCGAAGGCGTGGCCCCTTCTTGGCCCGCCTTCTTGGCCACGCCTGATTGGCTCGACCTCGACCCCATCCTTCCTCTGTTGTTCGGTGGCGAACGGGAGCCGGCGCAGGCGGCGTACCGTGAGCTCGTTCTGGCGAAGATCGGCGGCGAGAACCGGCCGTGGGAGAAGCTGACGAATCGGCTGTATTGCTCACCAGTTTGCATAGCCGGGGGAATCGTATAGCGGGTGACCCGGCTCGTACAACGAGGGCGCAAGCTCATACGTCGCCCGCGAGTGCGCTGTTGCAACGGTTCTCCAATGCGGAGTGACCCCCTTCTTCTCTGGGATCAACATAACGACCCATACGAACTCTACCGGCGAGCCACTTCGGTCGACTGCATAGCATCTAACGTACGTTTCGGTCAAATAATCGCGATGATAAGCCTGCCAGCGCACGTTGTTGAAACGCGATTCGACTATCGCTGCAATCGCCCAACCCTTATTGCGATGGTTTTGAACCAACCGTAATGCGCGGCCAGTAAGAAAGCCGCATTGTTCGTCAATGCGAGGAGAGAAAAACCACACTACCAAAGCGACCGCAATAGCGATTGCTGTTGCGAGAGCTGCGACGAAAGCGGTGCGACTATTTATGTGCTTCATTTTTGACAGTCGTAGCACAACACCATCGACTTAGCCATCTCGGCGAAATTGTTTGTGACTACCCACGTGGTGCTGACGCTCACGTAGAACGTCATCGCGTCGCGTGACATCACATCGGTGAATTGATCCATAATCAATGGCTTCGCTCCGGAATACTCGGATGGAACGTTCGGAAAAGCATTGACGATCCTTTCATGGCAATCGTCGCAGCGCGCTTCAAAGATGACAACGGAAGTCAGGTGCCAGGCCTTCGATCTTCGCGTTCGTCGGCGCCTCTCCACGCATGGTAGAGCAATCTTCCATTCCGAGGAGGTTTTCGGCTCGTTTTCTCTACTCGACGGGGATTCCTCGGTGATTCTGGGCACCCGAGGGATCCTCGGTGGCGTTATGGCACGACCGTTACGAATCGAGTTCGCTGGCGCTCTCTACCACCTCACTTCCCGCGGCAACGAGCGGCGTCCCATCTTCCGCTCCGATCGCGACCGCAAGGCTTTCCTCGGTTTCCTCGGGCAGGCCGTTCGACGGTTTGGATGGTCGCTCACCGCCTGGGTCCTGATGACGAATCATTACCACCTCGTCGTCCAGACTCCGGAGCCGAACCTCTCGCGCGGCATGCACTGGCTCAACAGCGCCTACGCCGGATGGTTCAACCGCGTCCATAAACGATGCGGCCATCTGTTCCAGGGGCGATTCAAAGCCTTCCTGATCGACAAAGAGGCCTACTTCGCCGAAGTTCTACGCTACGTCGTCCTCAACCCGGTGCGCGCGAAGATGGTCGAGAGACCGGAGGACTACCGGTGGTCCAGCTATCGCGCCACGGCGGGACTGGAGAATGCGCCGGACTGGCTCGATCTCAACGCCGTCCTTCCTCTGTTTGGTGGTGAACGGGAGCCGGCGCAGGCGGCCTACCGGGAGTTCGTTCTGGCGAAGATCGGCTGCGAGGATCGGCTGTGGGAGAAACTGACGAATCGCCTTTACCTCGGAACCGAGGAATGGATCAAATCGATGCGCAAGCGCGTGGAAGCGAAGCCGCGCTCGACGGATCATCCGAGAACGCAGCGCGCGGTGGGACGGCCGAAGATGCACGCGATCATCGGTGCGGTGGCCAAAGCCGCCGGCGAGACGGCGGACTCGATCCGAGCGACCCGCGGCGGGATCCTGCGTCGTCTGTCCGCATGGATCGGATGGCACGAGGGCCTAGTCACGCTGCGCTCGATCGCAGCCTCGCTCCGGCTCCGAAGCGAAGGGCACATCTCGAATCTCATCAAACGGTGCGACGGCGAATTTGGTGAGAATCGGACGCTGCTCGGCTGGCTCGATGCCTCGCTCGCAACTCTGCGATCCTGATCGCGAACCACGCTGACCTCGGTTGTCCGCGCCGTCAAGTGCGCTTGGAAGAGGTTCGTCCCGCCGGCACGTCAGCGCTCTGAAATCGGGGATCTTCAACACCTTTTACGTCTCTGGAACGATCAAATTCGGCCTGATTCAGCGGGCACTCTCCTGGAGGAGCCTTGAGTGCGGCGAGATGAGCCTCATGACCCCGCTGTGAGACCGCTTGAATGCGTAAATCGAAGGTGTGGCCCCTTGTGGCCTTGCGATGGAATTCGCTGGCGCTCTCTACCACCTCACTTCCCGCGGCAATGAGCGACGTCCCAACTTCCGCTCCGATCGCGACCGCAAGGCCTTCCTCGGCTTCCTCGGGCAGGCCGTTCGACGATTCGGATGGTCGCTCACCGCCTGGGTCCTGATGACGAATCATTACCACCTCGTCGTCCAGACCCCGGAGCCGAATCTCTCGCGCGGCGTGCACTGGCTCAACAGCGCGTATGCCGGATGGTTCAACCGCGTCCACAAACGATGCGGCCATCTGTTCCAGGGGCGATTCAAAGCCTTCCTGATCGATAAGGAAGCCTACTTCGCCGACGTTCTGCGCTACGTCGTCCTCAACCCGGTACGAGCGAAGATGGTCGAGAGGCCGGAGGACTACCGGTGGTCCAGCTATCGAGCGACTGCGGGACTCGAAAGTTCGCCGGAGTGGCTCGATCTCGCAGCCGTTCTTCCTCTGTTCGGTGGCGAACAGGAGCCCGCGCAGGCGGCCTACCGTGAGTTCGTTCTGGCGAAGATCGGTTGCGAGGACCGGCTGTGGGAGAAGCTGACGAATCGGCTCTACCTCGGAACCGAGGAATGGATCAAATCGATGCTCAAGCGCGTGGAAGCGAAACCGCGCTCGACGGATCATCCGAGAACGCAGCGGGCGGTGGGACGGCCGAAGATGCACGTGATCATCGGCGCAGTGGCCAACGCGGCCGGCGAGACGGCGGACTCGATCCGAGCGACTCGCGGCGGGATCCTGCGCCGTCTGTCGGCATGGATCGGATGGCACGAGGGCCTGGTCACGCTGCGCTCGATCGCAGCCTCGCTCCGGCTCCGAAGCGAAGGGCACATCTCGAATCTCATCAAACGGTGCGACGGCGAATTTGGTGAGAATC
>DATLWH010000532.1:0-3857 GCA_035576505.1 Thermoanaerobaculia bacterium
GGCGGTCCTGATCCCGGACGAGGCGTTCCAGGGCGCGATCGAGAAATGGATCGAGCAGGGACGCCTCGAAATGCTGCTGGATCTGTGGGTCAAGGGGCTGAAGCTGGATTGGAGCAAGCTTTACCGCCAAGCCAAACCGCGCCGCATCAGCCTGCCCACTTATCCGTTTGCCAGAGAGCGCCATTGGATCGCTACGGCGGCAGGCGAACACGTGGGCCCAGAGAGTGTCGCCCGCCTCCACCCGTTGCTGCACACCAACACGTCAGACCTGAGCGAACAACGCTATAGCTCGACGTTTACAGGCGAAGAGTTCTTCCTCGCCGATCATCAGGTCGCGGCGAACGGCCAGACCGGCCGCAAGGTGCTGCCGGGCGTGGCGTACCTGGAGATGGCACGGGCGGCGATTGAGGACGCATGCCCGGCACGGCTGGAATCGACCACGCTGGAGCTGCGGAATATCGTCTGGGCGCAACCGATCGTCGTCACAGACCGGACGACGGTCAGCGTCGCGTTGTCCGCGGACGATGACCACATCGAGTACCAGATCTACAGTCGGACCATGGACGACGAGATCGTCCATGGTCAAGGTCGAGCAGTCTTCAGTCGTCAGCCTGCGCCAGCCAAACTCGATCTCGAGCAGATCGAGGGGCAGATGGGGCAGGGCCGGGTGGAGCCTGACAGCGTCTACGCGACGTGTACCCGTATGGGTCTTACCTATGGCCCCACTTTTCGCGCAGTCAGCGCGATCCGGCTGGGGAATGGCCAATTGCTGGCACGCCTGCGGCTACCCGCGACGGTAACGGGTACCTCGGGAGACTATGTCCTGCACCCGAGTTTGATGGACGGTGCGCTGCAGGCGTCCATTGGATTGATCGACTCGTCTGACCAGTTGCGAGTGCCGTTTGCTCTGGAATCGTTGCTGATCGTGTCGCCGTGTTCTGGGGAGATGGTTGCGTGGGTGCGTTACTCGCTGGGCAGTCACAATGCCGTCAAGCTGGATATCGATCTGTGTGATGAGCGCGGAAATGTCTGTGTGCAAATGCACGGATTGTCTTTGCGTGTAGTGAATAATGAGCTCAGAACATGGCAAGACGAAGGAATGGGGCTCGACTCGGCCGGCCAGGCGCGGTTGCAACAGAGCGCCGGGATGCAGCCCATGCAGACGGCCCCGGGTGTGAACGCCTCGGCCGCTCCCGCGGTGCCAGAGCCGGAGCCGGAGCCGGAGCCGGAGCCGAAGACAGAATACCCTTCCGGGGCGTTTGCCGAAGTCGCGCCGGACGACTTTGCTCAGAAAACGCAAGACCACCTGCTCCATGAATTTTCGAAGGTGCTGAAAATCCCAGCTCGGAACATCGACCCGCAGGCGCCGTTCGAGAAATACGGGATCGATTCGCTCGCCGCGATGGAGTTGACCGAACAATTGGAGCGGACCTTTGCCCCGCTCTCTGCGACACTCTTTTTCGAATATCAAACGCTTCGCGATTTGACCGGATATTTCGTCCAATCCCATGCGGCTCGATTAGCGGCACTATTCCGGGAAACTGCCGCCGACCGGCAGACTGCTGCTCTACTGTCGGAACCGCAGGCGACCGTTCCGGCGGTGAGCACGAACGCAGCAACACCACCAGGCAGCGCGAGCGGCACCATCGCGCCGCCTCCCGTCTCCTCCACGCCAGCCGGGAACACCGTCGCTGGGTCAATACGCGCCAGGCCGAGTGCGGGCCGGCGCGCCAACCATGCGCGCAATGCAGGGGCAGGGCAGGAAGAATCCGATGCGATCGCGATCATAGGATTGAGTGGACGGTATCCGGAAGCGATCGACATCGAGGCGTACTGGCGCAATCTGCGTGAAGGCAAGGATTGCATCATCGAGGTCCCGAAAGAGCGCTGGGACTGGCGCGAATACTTCAGCGAGGATCGCACACAGGGCGAGGGACACCATTACAGCAAGTGGGGCGGCTTCATTGCAGGTGTCGACGAATTCGATCCACTGTTCTTCAATATTTCGCCGAAAGAAGCGAAGTATCTCGATCCTCAGGAGCGGCTGTTTCTGCAGCACGCCTGGATGGCGATCGAGGATGCCGGATATACGCGCGCACGTCTTCAGATGCCAACGGAAGGCGATCTGCCAGGTCAGGTCGGTGTCTATGCCGGCGTGTGGACTAGCGAATACCAGTTGTTAGGCGCCGAGGCCAGCATGCAGGGCGAACGGGCGGCATTTGCGATCAGCGCTGCCAGCATCGCCAATCGCGTTTCATACGCGCTGAACCTGCATGGACCGAGCATGACGCTGGACACGATGTGCTCGTCTTCATTGACGGCGATCCATGTCGCCTGCCAGGACTTGAAGCTAAAACGGACCAGCCTGGCCATCGCCGGCGGCGTCAATGTCAGCATCCATCCGAATAAATACCTGATGCTGAGCGGCGGCCAGTTCATCTCCAGTGATGGCCACTGCCAGAGCTTTGGTGAGGGCGGTGACGGATACATTCCCGGAGAAGGAGTGGGCGTTGTGGTCCTGAAGCGCCTTTCCGGGGCGAAAAGGGACGGCGATCATGTTTACGGCGTCATTCGCGGAAGCGCTCTCAATCATGGCGGGAAGACGAATGGATATACGGTGCCGAATCCGCAGGCGCAATCGACGGCAATCAGCCGAGCATTGGCGGAAGCGCACATCGATCCGCGGCATGTCAGTTATGTCGAAGCCCACGGCACCGGCACGAAGCTGGGCGATCCGATCGAGATCACGGCTCTGACCAAGGCTTTTCAGGGAAACACACAGGAGACGGGCTACTGCCTGGTCGGCTCGGCGAAATCGAACATCGGCCATTGTGAATCGGCGGCCGGCATCGCCGGACTGACGAAAGTGCTACTGCAGATGCAGCATCAGCAGATCGTGCCGTCGCTGCATTCGACGCAGTTGAATCCGCATATCGATTTCAGCCGCACGCCGTTCGTGGTCAATCAAACGCTGAAGCCGTGGGAGCAGCCGGTCATCGACGGACGGAAAGTTCCCCGGATCGCCGGAATCTCGTCCTTCGGCGCGGGCGGCTCAAATGCGCATGTGATCGTCGAGGAATATCAGCCGCCGGTGCAACAGCCGATGGCGTTTACCAGCCTGGCCATCCTGCTCTCGGCGAGGACGGTGGAGCAACTGCGACAGAAGGCGCAGGACCTGCTCGACTTCGTCCGGACTCGTGAGACGGTCGACCTGACCGCGATGGCGTACACGCTCCAGGTGGGCCGCGAGGCGATGGACGAGCGGCTGGGCTTCGTCGTGAGCTCCGCCGGACAACTCGTCACGAAGCTCGAAGCATGGCTGGCCGGCGAGCACGAAGACTCGTACGAGGGGCAGGTCAGGCGCGACAAGGACGCCGTGTCGCTCTTCAGTACCGACGCCGGCCTGCAGCAGACAGTCGAGACGTGGATCGCGAACGGGGAACTCGCGAAGCTGGTCGAGCTCTGGGCCAAGGGGTTGGAGCTCGACTGGGCGAAGCTCTACGGCCAGACGCTGCCGCCGCGCATCAGTCTCCCCACGTATCCGTTCGCGAAAGAGCGCTACTGGGTCGACATCGGGGCAGCCCTGGTAGACTCACAGGGTGCCGCGACCGCGGTCCTGCATCCGCTCCTGCACCGGAACACGTCGAACCTGACAGAGCAGAGCTACAGCTCGCGCGTCAACGAACCTCTCTCCCCGTCCGCCTATCTCGAAATGGCGCGCGCCGCGGTGCAGGATGGCGCCGGAGCTCCTCGCGAAGCGGCCGTGGAGTTGCGCGAGGTGCGGTGGGCGCATCCTCTTCCTGCCGCCGAGGAACTGAACGTTGCGTTGCTGCCGGATGGCCGCGACGACATCCGAT
>DATLWH010000533.1:0-2865 GCA_035576505.1 Thermoanaerobaculia bacterium
CTCCGCCTCAGCGCTTTCGCCGTCGCAGGCAGCCCTGCTGGCCGGCTGCCTTCCCAACCCCCGCATCATGAGTCCCGCCGCGCCGAACAAACGCCTGCGCTTTCGCCAGCGCATGGTCCTCTCGCGCATGAAGCGCTGGGGCTATCTCTTCGAGAAGGAAGTGCTGACGGAGAAGAAACCCGCGGCCGCTGCTCCCATAACCGAAACGACGGCCACCGTCGATACGGCCTTGCAACAGACGCCGCCGACCGACACCGCCACGCCGGAGCCGCCGGCCACTGACACCGCGCCGCCCGAACCGACGTCGACCGACACCGCACCTCCACCGGTGACGCAGACGCAGACTTAAACCAGAAACCAGAAACCAGAAGCAATCACCGCCTCCCTTCTGGTTTCTAGTTTCTGGTTTCTAGTTTCTGGTTTCTGGTTTCCGAAGCCCCGCTATGATGCGGCCATGTTCGTCCTCTACGAGGTTCTGCTCTACCTCGTGCTCGTGCTGGCGTTGCCCTACTTCCTCTTCACGGGCGTGATGCGCGGGAAGTACTTGGCCAACTTTCCCGAGCGGATGGGGTTCTACCGAACGCCGGCGGCGGCACACGATCTCTGGATCCATGCCGTCTCGGTCGGTGAGACGCTGGCGGCGCGGCCTGTCGTCGACGCCATCATGCGTCAGCGTCCCTTGACGACGATCGTCTTCACCACCACGACGATCACCGGACAGGCGCAGGCGCGGCGGCTGTTCCCTGACGCAACGGTGACGTATTTCCCATTCGATTTCGCAACGAGCGTCAAGCGCTTTCTTGGGCAGCATCGCCCGCGCGTGTTCGCCACGATGGAGACCGAGATCTGGCCGAACGCCACGCGGCTCTCCCGCGCGCGCGGCCTGCGGCTGCTGCTGGCCAACGGCCGGATCTCCGATCGCTCGTTTCCGCGGTATCGGCTCATGCGGCCGTTCGTCGCATCGGTCCTGCGGCAGTACGACCGCATCCTGGCGCGTGAGGAGACCGATCGCGAGCGGTTCATCGCCATCGGTGCGCCGGCCGCGGTTGTCGAGACCAGCGGCAACGTGAAGTTCGACTACATGCCCGACGAGAGGCCGCTGGAGATCGCGCCGCGGCTGGCCACGCTCATCGCCGGGCGCAAGGTCATCGTCCTGGGTTCGACGATGGAAGGGGAGGATGAGGCTCTGATCCCGGAGCTGGGCCGCTTCATCGCCTCGCGCCAGGCCTTTGTCATCGTCGCGCCGCGCAAGCCTGAGCGCTTCGAAATCGTCGCCGCGTTGCTGACGGCCACCGGCATCCCTTACGTCCGCCGTACCGATTGGAATGACCGCGCGGCCGATGCTCTGCTGCTCGACACATTCGGTGAGCTGGCCAAGGTGTACCGCTTTGCCACCGCGGCGTTCGTCGGGGGGAGTCTCGCGGCGACCGGAGGGCACAATCCGATCGAGCCGGCGGCGGCGGGCGTGCCGGTCTGCTTCGGCCCGAACATGTCCAACTTCCGCGAGATCGCCCGGATCTTTCTGCGCGACGGCGGAGCGGTCGAAGCGCGCTCCGCCGCCGATGTTCTCGCGTTCGCGGAGCGGATGTTCGACAACGGGGATGCCCAACGGGCCATGAGCGAGCGGGCGCGGCGGACCGTCGAGCAGAACCGCGGCGCCGCGGAGCACACGGCCTCGCGCATCGTTGAGTTGCTGGCGTGACGATCCTCCTTAAACCATTCGAGCTTCTCTGGCGCGCCGTGAACCGGATGCAACGCGTGCTCTACCGGCGCGGAATACTCAGGAGCAAGCGCCTGCCTCGGCCGGTCGTCTCGGTCGGCAACCTCGCCGCAGGCGGGGCCGGGAAGACGCCGGCAGTCATCACCATTGCACGCTACCTGGCGAAGCGTGGCTTCCGGGTGGCCGTGCTGACGCGGGGTTACGGACGCAGCGGCAACGCCTCGGGCGTCGTCACGTCGCTCGATGCAGCCCGCTTCGGCGATGAGCCCGTGTTGATTAAAAGCAAGCTGAAAACAGTAGACGTAATCGTAGGATCAGATCGATACGTTAATGCGTTACGCTTTCTGGATCATAATGACTGCGATGTATTCGTACTCGATGACGGATTCCAGCACCTGCAGCTCGCGCGCGACGTCGACGTCGTGGTCGGCGGCGGCGGCGGATGGATGCGCGAGGGACGCTCCGCGCTCGCCGGCGCCGACTTTGTCATCCAGAGGAATCTCCGGCTCGCCGTTCCGGAGGCATTGACCTCGCGCCGTCTCTTTGCCTTCGCCGGTCTCGCGAACAACGAGCAGTTCTTCGACTCGCTGCGCGCCCACGATCTGAACGTGGTGGCCACGAAACGCTTCCGCGACCACCATCGCTACACGGCAGCCGATATCCTGACGCTGAAGGAAATGGCCCGAGAGGCAGGCGCCGAGGCCATCGTCACGACGGAAAAAGACGCGGTCAAGCTCGATGACCGTGACATCATCCCCATCGCCGCGGAGATGATCGTCGACCCCGCGGTACTCGAGGCGATCGGGGAGAGAATCAGTGGATCGGTAGGTTAGTAGATCAGTGGATTAGTAGATTCGAAGATTCGTGGATCAGCAGAGGGCGGTTGACGATTTCACAGCAGAACCGCCGCTCCGCGAATCCACGCTCACGCTCCACGAATCTGCCAATCCTCTAATCTACTAATCCACTAATCTACTGATCCACTACTCTACTCGCCCACGAATCCACTAGTCCCATGAGCCGCCGCCGCAAGAACGCGCTTTTGCAGCGCGTCGAGTACCTCTTTTATCGCGCAGTCGCCCGCGGCGTCCGTTCGGCGCCAAATGAGAGGCTCTGGCGATGGGGCACGCGCCTCGGCAATCTGG
>DATLWH010000534.1:0-2876 GCA_035576505.1 Thermoanaerobaculia bacterium
TTCCTGGCGCGCGATCCCTACGGCATCAAGCCCCTCTACTATGCGAACGACGGGAAGACCTTCCGTTTCGCATCACAGGTGAAAGCGATTCTGGCCGGCGGCGCAGTCTCCACGTCGCGCGATCCTGCCGGCATCGTCGGCTTTCTGCTGCGTGGCAGCGTGCCGGAACCCTTCACGGTTTACGAAGCCATTCGCGAGCTGCCCGCGGGAAGCTCGATGGTGGTCACGCGGGATGGCGCATCGCAAGCGCGCTCGTACTTTTCAATCGCTGCGGTGCTGCACGATGCCGTGAACGAACATCGCCGCTACAGCGACGATGAACGCGCGGCCCTGATCGCCGACGGTGTACGCCAGTCCGTCCGCTATCACCTCGTCTCCGATGTTCCGGTCGGAGCGTTTCTCTCTTCCGGACGCGACTCCAGCACCATCGTTGCTCTCGGCGCGGAGACAGGCATCTCGCTGCAAACGCTCACGCTGCGGTTCGAGGAGTATGTCGGCACGGCCAAGGACGAAGCGCCGCTGGCCGAGGTCGTCGCCAACGAATATGGCACGACCCACTGCACCAGCACGCTCTCGCGCGCTGCATTCCGGGCGGAGCTGCCACGGGCGCTCGAGGCGATGGATCAACCTTCATTCGATGGACTCAACTCCTACTTTGTCTGCAAAGCGGCAGCGGAGCTGGGATGGAAAGTCGCGCTTTCCGGTACGGGCGGAGACGAGCTGTTCGGCGGCTACTCGACGTTCCGCATCATCCCGCGCTTCGTTCGGGCATTCGGCGCATTCAAATACATGCCGCGCGCCGCCGCGGCATTCAAGCGAATGCACGGACGCGTCATCAAGGACCCGGCGCGATTCAGCCCGAAGACGGCGTACACGCTGAGGTACTGCACATCGTACGAAGGTGCCTACCTGATGAAGCGCGGTCTCTTCCTTCCGGAGGAAGTGGCGTCCGTGGTCGGCGAGGAGATGGCCCGTGAGGGGTTGAAACGTCTGGGCATACTCGAACGCATTCGTGAGGCCATCACTCCCGACCCGGGCACGCCGTTCGCGCGCGTCGCTGCCCTGGAGTCGACTCTCCTCATGCGGAACCAGCTCCTGCGCGACATCGACTGGGCCTCCATGGCCCATTCGCTCGAGGTACGCGTGCCACTCGTCGACGCCTTTCTCCTTCGTCAGATCGCCCCCGCGGTCTTTTCGACCAGCAAGCGTAACGGCAAGGAACTGATGGCCCGATCGCCGCACCGGCCGCTTCCCGACGCGATCGTGAAGAGGAAGAAGACCGGTTTCACCGTCCCGATCGTCGACTGGCTCAGCGAACGCGGGCACGTGAAGAAACACTTCGGCATGCGCCCCTGGGCGCTCCACCTCCTCGAAGTCGGCGGTCACGCCACGCTCGGCTGAGCCGGCACGGCCGGCTTTACCGGGACTCGCGCCGACCTGTCAAAAAGCCTTGCTCTCCTTCCTCACTTTTGACGTCCAGCCGCTACTCGTTCGCGCGTAAGTCACTACCACACAGCTAATTAGCTGATCCGGCATGGTGGCCGTTCGATCGCACTACGCCTCCCGCGAAAGGAGGTGGTGCTAACGGAAAGAGCGAAATCCAAATGATGTACAGAGGATCAAAGGTCCTCGTGTGGAACAGCCAATCACAACGAAACGCGTCAACGGTCAACGGAAGAGAAAACACCAAACAAAAAAGGAGAAGAAGACCATGCGGAAGTCCCACCTCATCGTCCTCTCGGCAATTCTCATCATCGTCACCATTTCAAGCGCCGCCATGGCGGCGGATGCGCAGCCCGTACCGGCGCCGGCAACCGGCGTCGTCAACATCAACACCGCTGATGTGACGCAGCTGGCCATGCTGCCGCGCGTCGGCGCAAAGGCTGCGCAGCGGATCGCTGACTATCGCAAAGAGCACGGCAACTTCAAGAAACCCTCCGACCTGATGCAGGTCAAAGGCTTCGGCGAGAAGTCGTTCGAGCGCCTCTCGTCCTGGATCACCGTCGACGGGAAGACCACGCTCGCCGCGAAGGTGCGCACAACGCGCGCCCGCAAGCCCTCCAAGAAGTCCTCCTCGCCCTCCCCCGCGGCGCGATAACGCGCCGCCCCTCCAAAGGCCGCCTCGCGAAAGCGGGGCGGCCGTCTTTGGACAGATTCGTTGATTAGTGGATCAGTCGATCAGTAGCCACCCCTAATCCACTAATCCACTTGCTTTACCAAAAGGAGAACGTGTGTTCAGACGAGAGAAGGGCATCACCCTCATCGAGCTCATCGCCGTCATTGCCATCCTCTGCATCCTGGCACTGTGCGCGGCACCCGCTTTCGCGGCGTATCGGCGGCAGATGTCCGTCATCGCGGCAGGTCACGAGATGCGCAGCCTTCTGCGTGCCGTCCGCTCGCGGGCCATCGCCCGGGGGCGCAACGCCGGCGTGAAGTTCGTGAAGTCGGGAAAGAACTGGACCTACACGCTGTACGACGATGGCAACGGCAACGGCATCTCCAACGCCGACATCGCCAGGGGCATCGACCGGCGCTACTTCGGCCCGGCCGTGGTGATGCCCCAATTCCGCACTGCGGCCATCGCGCTGCTGCCAGCCGCCATTCGGGATCCTGACGGCGCAAAATTACTGCCGACCGATCCCGCTCTGCAGTTCGGCACGTCGACCATCTGCTCGTTCTCCCCCGTAGGGAGCAGCACGCCGGGAACGATCTACATCAGCGACGGCATCGACAACCTCTACGCCGTTCGCGTCTACGGCGCGACCGGCAAGGTGCGCATGCTCCGCTACGACTCCGGCCGCCAGAAGTGGGAGGAGCGTTGAGCGCGGCAGAACCGTTCGCTACGCAACAGTGGGCCGAGCCTTGGGCAACCAACG
>DATLWH010000535.1:0-2032 GCA_035576505.1 Thermoanaerobaculia bacterium
CGTCGTCGCAGTCATCAGCTTGTTGACCTGGTTGAGGAAGCTCGCCGTCACCGCAATGGTCGTGGCCGTGACCAACTTGTTCACCTGCTTGAGCATCGAGGCCGTAACCGCGACCACGTCGGCGGTCATCGTCTGATTCAGGATCGCGGGGCCGGTGCTCGAGCCCCAGACCTGCGGCTGGCGGAAGTAGTAGCGCTGCACCATCGGGCCGACCATCCGGTTCGAGATCCGCGCCGGGGCATAGCCCCCGGCCGCGGTAGGCGCGGCCGTATAGGCCACTGATGCCGAACGCGTGCCGTTCGAAGCCGCCGACGTGTTGCTCCAGGTCCCCTGAGCATGGATCGATGCGCCGGTCCCGATCTGGTAAGTGACGGTGCTGGCGAAGCCGCCTGCGTTGTTCCAGTCAGCGAGCTCGGTGTTGCCGCCGGTCGCTGTGCTGGTCGTCGTGACCGAGTCCTCGAACTTGCTCAGGCCGATCAGGATGTCGCCGTTCAGGACGGTGGTCGCGCCGGCATCCCAGGTGGTCGAGGCGTTATTGCTGCCGCCGATCGCTCCGTAGCCCGCGCCAGAGCCGCTCTGGACGCCGGTCGAGTAGAACGCGGCCATCTGCTGATCGAGCGCACCGCTCGCGCTAAAGGTCGCCGTCAGCGTGCCGCCGCTGGCAAAGCCGGTTGGATAATCAGCAGAGACGAGAGCGACGTGCGTTGATCCGTTGACGCTCTGGTGGTCGATCGTGAAGACCGTCGAGCCGCCGTCCCCGACGCTCGTAAGCGTGACGGTCGAATGGAACCAGGTGACGAGAACCCAGACCTTCCCGCCCGAGGCGACGGAGGCGTTCGTCGTGAGCGCCATCGTGGCGTTGGTCGTTCCCGGCGTGATCGGCGTTGCGATGGACGCCGGGGTTGAGATCGCCACTTAGGCCCCTAGCGGATGCCCATGTCGAGCCCGTCCGAAGCTGCACCCTTGCCGGGCGAGCCGGGCTGTAGGTACCAGTTCGAGTAGCTCGAGGTGCTGCTGCTGACGAACAGCGGTGTGCCGCTGAGATCGCCAACACCGTTCATTCCGCTGTTCAGGTTGTGGTCCTCGGTGCCCCAGCTGGCGCCGGAGCTGTCGCTGATCGCGTTCCCGGCGTCGGTGAAGACATTGTCGTAGATGCGGTTGCCCGAGGCGAGACCGTTCTGCGACTGGAAGTGCAAGCCCCCGCCGCCGGCGAAGGTGTTGTGCCGGAAGGTCGAGCCCACCGTCGCGAACGCCTGAATCGACCACGGATAGACGCATGAGCAGACGAAGACGTTGTCCTCTACATCGGCATTCGGGCCGTCTCCCATCGCCAGGCCACCGGCCGAGGTGCCGTTGTCGTGGAAGTAGTTGCCCTTGACGACCGCATGGCGTCCGCCGTATAGCTGGATCCCTCCTACGTGAAGGCCGTTGAAGGCGGTGCAGGTGTCCTGATCGGGCTCCCGTGCGAATTCGCTGTTCAGGATCTGGACGCCATAAGCGCCGCCGAGCACCTGGACGCCCTTCGAGCAGTTGGAGGTCGCAGTCGCCCAGCCCGACGTCGGTCCGTTGAAAGTCACGTTCGAGATCGTGATGCCCTGGTCTACCGCCGGCCCTTCGTCGAGCGCCTGCACGTTGATCCGTCCCTCGCCGCCGTCTGCCTCTCCCACGTTGTCCATGTTCGCGTGGTCGACCGTGATCGCCATCGCCGCACAGCGGGGGAAGATGCCAAACCCAAGGAAGCGCAGATGATCGAAGGTGATGTGGTCGGAGCAGTTCGGCAGGGTGTTCGTCTCATCGAGAGACGAGCTCCCGACCGTCAGCGAGCCGTTGCCTCCGGTGAAGTGAAGGTGGCTCGAGTTCTGGAAGACGACGCCGCCAACAGTCGCGCTTGCTCCGTCGACCGGCTGAATCGTCACGTCGGCCGACTTGCGGACGTTGGTCAGGTCGAGATTCCCGTAGCTGCCTGCGTTGAGGCAGATCGTGTCGCCACCGGCTGCGTTCTGAATCGCTGCCCCTAGACCGCTAGAGATCG
>DATLWH010000536.1:0-8243 GCA_035576505.1 Thermoanaerobaculia bacterium
CGAGCTATCGATCACGAGCCCGCGCATGACCACAGAGGGTCGAAGATTACTGTCGATTCTCGCCATTCTCCCTGGCGGTATAGCAGACGCCGACCTCCCCGCGCTCCTTGACGACGGCGACACAGCTGCCGGCGTCCTACGCGCGTGCGGCCTCGCGTTCGCCGAGGCCGGCCGCCTACGTATGCTCGCGCCACTGCGGGCGTACGTGGCGAAAGCGTACGAGGTCGCGGGAACAGATGAGCTCAGAGTAATCGCTCAGTACCTCGCACTCGCCGTTCGCGGCGATGAATTGGGGCGGGCCACCGGAGCAGAGGCGGCCGAACGGTTGACGCCTGAAATTGGCAATCTAGAGACGATACTCATGCGCGCCGTCAATCGAGTGAACGTTAACGAGTTGACGAACGCCACGGTTGGCTATGGCGAATTCGCTCGATTCACGGGTCTGGGTTCGCTTCAAGTGGTCGCCCACATAACGGCGAGCGCTCAGCTCGCGAACGATGATGCTCAGAGAGCACGATGCCTGAGGGAAATCGGACTGATGGAAATGGATCGGTCCCGAGACAAGGCAGCAGGTAACTATTTTGTAGCGGCTCTTGAAATCTATAGAACGATCGGTGACCAGCAAGGCGAGGCATATTGCATTCGAGACCTCGGCCTAGCCGCTTTGGACCTCAGTGAACTGTCAGAGGCAGAGTCGCGATTCAAAGAGGCAATTCCTCTGTTTCGGAATTTGAATAGCTCTTACGGCGAGGCGGACTGCATTGAGCTTCTTGGAGAAATCGCAAGGGTACAAGACGACTTGCAAAAAGCGCGGGATAGATTTAGTGAAGCGTTGACACTATCGAAAAGCTCCGAAAACCTGCTTTGCGAAGCTAGATGTGCTCGTGGTCTCGGACATGTCGCGCTTGCAGAGTCCAACTTTGCGATTGCGCGTACTCATTTCGAAGTCGCGCTTGCTCTGTACCGAAATATCGGCGACGTTCTCGGGCAGGGAAACGCGATGCTGGGAGTGAGCCGATCTCTCAGTACTGAAGATCCCAACACCGCAATCACTGCGGCGTATGCTGCTCTAGAGTTGTACGAAAGGGCACTCAGTCCGCACGGTATGGCAAGTGCCAATCTCTGGCTGGCCGAGCTCGCCTCAAACGACGCCCAAATCAGAGCACACCGCACGGCGGCGCGCAATGCGTGGTCGAGTATCGGCCGCGACGATCTCATTGAGAAGCATCAGTTGTGACCGCCTACGCGATGGCCATTCCCTCGATATCCAGCTCATGAATCGGCATCCCCAGCGAACCCAACGGCTCGCGGATCTGTGCGGCGTTGCCGACGATGACGATGAGTACGTTTTCGGGGTCGATGTATTTCTGCGCGACGTGCTCGACATCCGGCTTGGAGACGGCGCCGATGTTCTCGCGGTAGCGGTCGAAGTAGTCGGTCGGAAGATCGTAGAGCTCCATGTCGAGGAGGCGGCCGGCGATGTCGCTGGAGCTTTGCACCGTGGAGGGGAAGGAGCCCATCAGGTAGTTCTTCGTATCGTCCAGCTCCTGTGTCTCTACGTCGCCCGTGCGGATGCGGCGGAGCTCGGAGAGGACCTCGGTGACGGACTCGCGGGTGACCTCGTTGCGCACGGGAGCACTGACGACGAACGGGCCGGCCTGCCGGCGGAAGGCGAACATCGAACGGGCGCCGTAGGTGTAGCCGTGCTTCTCGCGAAGGTTGAGGTTGATGCGCGAATTGAAGACGCCGCCGAGGAGGGCGTTCATCACGGATAGGGCGAAATAGTCCTCCGTGCTGCGCGGGATGCCGAGGTGGCCGATACGGATCTCCGACTGCACGGCGGTGGGACGGTCGATGAGGTAGATGCGGCTCGAGGCGAAGGTCTTCGGCGAGATGGCCGGCCGCGGCGGAAGATCGGCGGCCGGCCAGTCGCGAAAGAAGCGCGATGCCGCATCGAGCGCGGTCTCGGCATCGACATCTCCGGCGATGACGATGGAACCGTTGTTCGGCACGTAGTGTGTGGCGTAGTAGCGGCGGACGTCGTCAACGGTGATCCGGGCCACCGACTCGGGATTCCCGATGACCGTGTTGCCGTAGGTGCCACTTCCGTAGATGAGATGGGAGAAGCGCTTGCCGGCGATGGAGGCCGGCTCGTCGCGTTGCTGGAGCAACTCCATCAGCCGCTCGCTCTGAACCCGCTCCAGTGATGCTTGCGGGAGCATCGGCTGACGATTCACGTCGGCGAAGAGGGCGAAGGCTTCCGCGAAGGTTCGCGAGAGTGAGTCGACCGAGATGTACGACGCGTCCCAGTCGGCGCCGCTGCCGAGCGACGCGCCGAGCAAACCGAGGTCCTCTGCGAGGCGGACGGCGTCACGGGTGCCGGCCCCTTCGTCGAGCAGCTCCGCGGTAAGCGAGGCCAGCCCGGCCAGCTCGGAGGTGTCGTAATCGGCGCCCGAGCGCACGAGCGACCGCATCGAGACCAGCGGCGCGTTGTGGTTCTCGGCCACGAGCAGACGGAGGCCGTTGTCGAGCGTGCGGCGCGCCACGTGTGGGAAGTGATAGGGCCGCGGCGGCCCGGGTTGCGGCGCCACGTTGCGGTCAACGTTGCGGTCGATGGTCATGCGTTCTCCGGGACAAAGAGGCTGGTTACTCGGTTATCGGCCCCGAGGTACTGCCCCGCCACGCGCTGCAGATCGTCACCCGTGGCGGCGTGGTAGGGGTCGAGCCATGTGTGGATCAGGGCGGGATTGTCGAAGTAGGTCGACATCATGCCGATCAGGTCCGCCCGGGAGTCGTAGTTTTCAATCTGGTGCGCGTACTCGACTTCGGCCTTGTTCTTCGCGCGCGTCAGCTCGTCCGCGGTGACGCCCTCGCTCGCGATCCGCGCAACCTCGGCGTCGATGGCGCGCTCGACGTCTGCGAGGGAAACTCCATCGTTCGCAGTGGCCTGCATCATGAAGATGCCTGTTGCCTCGGTGGGCAAGACATACGCGGCCACGTCGGTCGCGATCTGTTGTTCCAGAACGAGGGCCTTCTCCAGCCGGCTGGCCTTGTCGCCGCTGAGCACCGACGTCAGCAAATCGCCGGCGATCCAGTCGCGGTGGCCCATCTTCGGCAGGTGATAGAGGCGGTAGACGCGGGGAAGCTGCACCGGCGAAGGAAAGACTTCGCGGCGTTCGCCGTTCAGCGGCCGGCGCTCGAGTGAGAATGAGGGGAAGGAGCCGCCCGCGGGGATCGGACCGAAATACTCTTCGACGAGCCGCTTGGCCTCCTCGGGGACGAAGTCTCCAATCAGCGTCAGCGTGGCGTTGTCGGGGCGATACCAGGTGGAGAAGAACTCGCGGATGTCATCGAGCGACGCCGCGCCGAGGTCTTCCATCGAGCCGATCGTCGGCCAGTGGTACGAGTAATCGGGATCGTAACTGAGCTTCAGCAGCCGCTCGAAGGCCGTGCCATAGGGGACGTTATCGTAGCGCTGCCGGCGCTCTTCCTTCACCACCTCGCGCTGGATATCGAGCTTCTCCTGCGTCAGAGCAGGGAGGAAGTAGCCCATCCGGTCCGACTCCAGCCACAGACCGAGAGCCAGGTAGTTCGACGGCAGAGTCTCGAAGTAATTCGTACGATCGAAAAACGTCGTCCCGTTCAGAACGCCGCCTACCGACTGCACGTAGCGGAAGTGCTCGTTGTTACCGACGTGCTCCGAGCCCGAGAAGAGCATGTGCTCGAAAAGATGAGCGAAGCCGGTCCGTCCGGGCCGCTCGTTCTTCGAGCCGACGTGGTACCAGAGGTTGACCGCCACCAGCGGCGCGGAATGGTCTTCGTTGAGGACGACGCGGAGTCCGTTGCTGAGCGTGTAGGTATCGAGTTGAAGCATCGGGGGCGCCTTGTATCACGATCGGAGGGAGTCGGGTGTCGGGGGTCGGGGGTCGGAGAAAAGGCGCGGCAGTCCTCCAAGACGAAGACTCCTCTCCGACTCCCGACTCCCGACCCCCGACACCCAACTGCCTTCATCCTTCTGACTTCCACCTTCATCCTTTATCCTTCCGCACGTGCCGCCTCTGCCGTTTCGCCATATCGCCGTGGAAGGGCCGATCGGCGCCGGGAAGCGATCGCTGGTGAATCTGCTGGCGAAACGGTTCCGCGGAACGAAGGTCCTCGAGGATGTCGACAACCCGTTCCTGTCCGAGTTCTACAAAGACAAGCGCGGTGCGGCCTTCCGCTGCCAGCTCTTCTTCCTGCTCTCGCGCTACGATCAGCAGCGGTCGATCGCGCAGCGCGACCTCTTCACCGAGCTGATCGTCGCAAACTACGCCTTCCCAAGGGACAAGATCTTCGCGTACCTGACCCTTGAAGACTCGGAGCTGATGATCTACAACCGGCTCTACGAGATGCTCTGGGAGAGCGTGCCTCGCCCCGACCTCGTTATCTATCTGCAGGCTTCCCTTGATACACTACTCAAACGCGTGAAGAAGCGCGGCCGAGGATATGAGAAGTCGATCTCGCAGGAATACCTAAAAGAGATCAGTGAGGCGTACTCGCATTACTTTTACCGGTACGACGAGACGCCATTGCTGGTGGTGAATACGAACGAGATCGATTTCGTGAACACCCCCGAGCATTTCGATCAGCTCATCGAGCAGATCCGCAATGCGAAAAAGGGGACGCAGTACTACGTACCGCTTGGATCCTGAGTCAACGGACCGAGACGGGATGCAGTGGATTAGTAGACTAGTGGATTAGTAGATAGGTAGGTCAGTTGAGGGAGGATCAGAAAGGTTCCTGATCCACGAATCCAATGATCCACGAATCTACTCGTCTTCGGTCACTCTTCCCCTCTCCTCCTCCCGGCCCACCCGAGGAGGAGCAAATGGCAGACAAACGCATCACCGTCCCGGCCATCCGCGCCATGAAGGGCGCGAAGCGCATCGGGATGATCACCGCCTATGACTACCCGAGCGCAAAGGTGGCCGATGCCGCCGGCAGCGACATCATCCTGGTGGGCGACTCGCTCGGCATGGTCGTGCTCGGCTATCCCGACACGCTGAGCGTCACCGTCGACGACATGCTCCACCACACGCGGGCGGCGGCGCGGGGCACGGCGCGGGCGCTTCTCGTCGGCGATATGCCGTACCTCTCCTATCACGTGACTGCCGACGAGGCGGTGCGCAACGCCGGCCGCTTCATCCAAGCGGGAGCACAAGCGGTCAAGGTAGAGGGAGGAAAGGCCTCGCGCATCCGCGCCGTCGAGGCCATCCTCGACGCCGAGATTCCGGTGATGGGACACATCGGCCTGACGCCGCAATCGGTCAATTCCCTGGGTGGGTTCAAACTCCAGGGGAAGAATCTCGACGATGCCCGCCGCCTGGTCGACGAGGCGCAGGCGCTGGATCAGGCCGGCTGCTTCTCGATCGTGCTGGAGTGCGTCCCCTCCGAGCTGGCGGCAATGATCACCGAGCGTGTGTCGGTGCCGACCATCGGCATCGGCGCCGGTCTCGCCTGCGACGGCCAGGTCCTCGTCTTCCACGATCTCCTCGGCATCTACGACGGCCATACCGCGAAGTTCGTTCGCCGCTACGCGAACATCGCGGACGACATGCGCACCGCCATCGAGCACTATCTCGCCGATGTGCGCGACGGCAATTTCCCCGACGAGGAGAAGGAATCGTTCCACGCCGCGAGCGCCGACGAGCTTCGCTCGCTGTACGGCGAGGGCGTGGTGATCGAGATGCCGAAGGCGAAGTGAGGGTTGCAACCACCATTGATTCGACTCGCGATGCGATTGTCCGCGCGCGCGATTCGGGCCGCGCCATCGGCTTCGTGCCGACGATGGGCTTCCTCCATGAAGGCCACCTCTCACTGATCGATGTCGCACGCACCGGCGGGGCGGACTTCATCGTCGTGTCGATCTTCGTGAACCCGAAGCAATTCGGGCCGGGTGAAGACTTCGCGCGCTATCCGCGCGACGAGGCCCGCGATCGGGCTCTGCTGGCGGAGAGGAATGTCGATCTGCTCTTTCTGCCGTCCGTCGAGATCATGTATCCCAGAGGGTCGCAGACCACGGTGTCCGTCGGAGGTGTGGCCAGGCCGCTCGAAGGCGAGCGGCGCCCGGGGCACTTCGACGGCGTTGCCACGGTAGTCCTGAAGCTGTTCGACATCGTCCAACCCGACCTGGCTGTCTTCGGGCGCAAAGACGCGCAGCAGTGTGCGGTGATCGAGCGGATGGTGCGGGATCTCGATGTCCCGGTGCGCCTCCTGTTCGCCGAGACGGCGCGTGAGCATGACGGCCTGGCGCGATCATCGCGAAACAGCTACCTCTCGGCCGAGGAGCGGAAGCTCGCACCGCTGCTGTATCGCGCGCTACGGACAGGGCAAGAGGCGATCCTGCGCGGGATTCATGATGGGAACGCGGTGGAGAGATTGATGCGCGGGATCGTCGAGCAGACGCCCGGCATCGAGATCGATTACCTGGCCGTCGTCGATCCGGAGACATTCCTTCCACCCGCGGACTTCCTTGGCGATGTTCTCATCGCCGGCGCGGTCCGGATCGGACGGACGCGGTTGATTGACAACATACGCGTTGCCCGTGACCCAGGCGCAGCCGGTTGATTGCGGCGATGGGCGCCGCGTACGATGACGGCCACGCGCGGCGACGCCGTGCAAGGCCATGCGCACGCTCCTCCACGCCGTCATCCAGAACGCCATCGTCACCAGTGCGGCCACGCTCTGGCCGGTGTCGTTGAGGGTCGACGCGTTCGTGCTGCGAGCAGCCGAGGTCCTGCCGTTCGAAGAAGTGGAGGTCATCAACGTCGGCACCGGCGAGCGGTTCCGGACCTGGATCGAGCCGGCGCCGGAAGGGAGCGGCGAAGTTTCCGTTCACGTGGGAGCGCGCTCGCCCGTGCGCACCGGGGACACGGTCAGCATCCTCGCCTTCGCCACGTTCCATGAAGGGCAGACGCTTGCCCACAAGCCGCGCATCGTTGCACTCGGCGCGAACAATCAGGTCGTTTCGGTCGGCGAAGGATGAGCGCGCGTCCGCTGATCCCGCGCATCGCCTTCGCGTTGCTGCTTCTGTCATTCGCCGCCACGACATTGCCCAGGCTCGTGGTGCTCGTGGATACCGCCCGCACCCTCTTGCCGTTGCCGTATGAGGCGCGGCGGGAGCGGCAGATGGGGCCGTGGTATGCATCCATCCGGACGATTCGGCGCGAGCAGCCGCGCCGCGAGCCGGTCGCGCTCATCGCCGCACCGCTGGACGTCGATTCGGCCGTTTTCGCGAATTACTACCTCTACCCGATTCGCACCCGGCTCTTCGTCGGCCGCAACAGCTACCGCAACGCCGCTCAGGACCCGATGCTTCCAAAGGCGATCGTCGCCGTGACGGGTGAGCGTGTCGAGCGAACGGCCTACGACGTTCTTCGCGACCGCGATCTGCGCGCTGGCCGGCGGGTCGTGGCCACGCCGGAACTGAGCGAGCCCTTGACCGCGTTCGTCCTGCCCCTGGCCGCATCGCTTGATGGACCGCCACCGGAGACGTTCGTGATCGAGGCAACGCTTCTCAATACGAGCGGGCAGCCGGCACTCGTGAAAGCCACCTTCTTCCCCAAGGGAATGGTACGGACGATCACGATCGCGCCCGGCGCCACGGCGGCGTATTACGACTTCGTTCACCAGCTCTTCGACGTGATGGACCTGGGATGGATGCGCGTCGAGTCAACCGCCCCTCTGCGCGCGGCCTTCTACTTCGCGAATCGCGGGCGGGGCGACGCAACATTGCTTCCGGACGCAAGCCAGGGGGCAACATTCGTTTTCCCTTTTCAACTCCATCGCGATAGCAAGCTTTTCATTCTCAACCCGTACTCGATACCGACGACCGCGACGGTTGACGATGAAGCGATTCCGCTGCCGCCTGGTGCTCTCATGGTTCGCCCGATCGCCTCGATACCAAGGCTGGGCGGCCACGCCTACGCCTTTGTCAGCACACGCGAGCTGAACGGCAAGACCGATTTTTTCTGGCCTTCGAAATTGCCGTCCGGGAGCAATCCGTGAGCAATCTGATGATCGGACTGCTCGTCACACTCGTCCTCTTCCCGCTCGTCGGCTGGAGCATCGGACGCCGCCGGCTGGGCGAAGCCTTTCTCTTCGGCGCCGGAATCACCGGCTCGGTCCTCTTCCTCGCCGGCGTGGTGCATGTTCCTTGGGTTGCTGCGATGGCGGTGGTTGGGGGGTGGGGAGTGGGGTGTGGG
>DATLWH010000537.1:0-3337 GCA_035576505.1 Thermoanaerobaculia bacterium
CGACGCCAGCCAGACGAATCGCATCGCCGTGAGCCGCAGGCGCGGGCCGGGGATCGAAGCGACGCTGCCCACGAAGAAGTAGAGCGTGCGATCACTCCAGGTCAGTCGCAGCAGATCGCCGGGGACGAGATCGCGCGGGGACGAGACGGCCACGTCGAGCTCCATCGCCTCGGGGTTCATCGGATCGACGTTGAAGCCGGCGAACTGCACCGGACGGCGCACCAGATTCGCGCTGACGCGCAGGTCGTCCGACCAGCTTCCCGGCGAACGAGCCCAGGCGAAGGCATCGCTCTGTGCGTTGCTGTCATCAAGCGTTGCCAGACCAGGAATGACGAAGCGGTTCGGCGTGGCATCGTGTGCCAGCCGTACGATCCAGCATCGCCGTCCGCCGTTGCGGAAGAATGCCCGCACGGCAGGGGCAAGGTACGCGTAACGCGGCTCCCGCCCACTCGAATCGCGGGCCACGACCAGGTCGTCGCCGAAGATCTCCGCGAACTGAGACGGCGCTTCGACCGGGACCGGCGTATGAACCGGCCCCGACGCGGCGAAGCCGGCCAGCAGCGCCACGTCCATGCGTGGCAGGACGTCGCTCGCGGCGTGCGGTTGCGCGTCGAAGCGAATCCCCGGAAGCGGTCGGGCGGCGGCGGACACGGGTCGGTTACTCCATCTCCAGGCGTTCGTAGGCGACGACGAGCTCTTCGAGAGCCACGTCCGTCCCTTTGGCGTTGAGCGGACCGCTCGTGTGCTTGATGATCCGGGCGCGCTGCAGCTTCCAGGTCTGCACCACGGTGGTGTGGTCCTCGCTCATGAGCTGGATCGTGACCGTGCGCAGCGCGCTCTGGTCGCCGTTGCGGATCTGGTTGAGCCATTGATAGAGATCGAGGCTTCCGATGACGCCTCGCTTCATCGTGATGTCGGTCGACTTGTTCATCCCGGTGATCTTCATGACGCTGTTCTCTTTGTGATTGCCGGGACGGTATTCGGAGACCGTGACCTCCATGCCGATGCCGCTGATCTCCTGGAAGCCGGCCTGCGGCCCGTTGGTGTTGCCGTTGCCGAGGTCGACGAGGAAGTTGAACTGAACGTAGGGACGCTCGCGTAGGGTGGCCATCGCTTCGCTCTCCTGTTAGACCTTGCGATCGGCCGTCCACTGACCGATGCGGATGATCACGTACTCGGCGGGGCGCAGGGCGGACACGCCGACGAGGCAGACCAGCCGGCCGTTGTCGAGGTCGTTCTGGGTCATCGTCGAGCGATCGCACTTGACGAAGTAGGCACTCTCCGGTTTGTCGCCGAGCAGAGCCCCGTTCTGCCACTCGTTGAGGAGGAAGTCGGAGATCGTGCGGCGCATGTTCGCCCACAGCAGCTCGCCGTTCGGCTCGAAGACCGCCCATTGCGTCCCCTTGTCGATGGAGTGCTCGAGATAGGCGAAGTAGCGGCGCAGGTTGACGTACTTCCACTCCGGATCCGAACTGACGGTCCGCGCTCCCCACAGGCGGAAGCCGCGTCCCTCGAAGAAGCGGAAGCAGTTCACGCCAAGCGGATTGAGAACGTCCTGCTGGCTCTTGTTGAGGATCGTCTCCAGGCCGATGGCCGTTTCCACGACCTCGTTGGCCGGGGCCTTGTAGACGGCCCGCTCGATGTCGTTGCGGGCGTAGATCCCGGTCACCGCGCCGCTGGGCGGCACATTGATCTCGCTCAGGGTGACAGGATCGACGATCGTGTACCAGGGGTAGTAGAGCGCTCCCCACGAGGAGTCGATCTGGCCGCGCATGTCGCGCACGTCGGCCACGCTCTGGCCGTCGCCCGAGTCGAGCACGGCGATGCGGTAGCGCATGCGCTCGCAGTGCGAGATCAGCGCGCCGGTGATGGAGAGGACGTCGGCGCTGTTGCCGGCGAAGTTGAATGTCGATCCCGGCGCGGCCACGATGGAGATGTCGTCGATGTCCTCGAGCGCCTTGAGGCCGCTCTTCTGTTTGGATGTCGGATCGTCGGCCCCCATCCCCTCGTACTCGCCGACGCCCGGGACGTCGCCGTCGTTGCCGCCGGTGAGGTCGAAGTCGTAGGAGCGGTCTGTATCGGTGGCCTTGTTGGAAAGGAGGGCCTGACCGATGCTCCGCCCGATTCCGGCCGCGTTGCTGATGATCTGCTCGGCGATGGCAATGCCGTCTCCCACCGTCGTCAGGTCCATGATGATCGGAATCGTCCGGGCCCGGCTCAGGCTGGCCTGTTGTTCGGCGAACTGGCCGCTGAGAGAGTCGTCGACGCCGCTCCGCCGGTGTTGTGGGTCGAGCGCCAGATCGGAGTAGACCCACGTGGCGATGTTCGGGTCGACCGGTACGACCGTAACGGTGGCGGTGACGATCTGCACGAACGCGCCCGATTCCGGCCGCAGATCGGTCAACTCGACGGCCGCGTTGCCGCCGCCGCGCGTGAAGCGCCAGTTCCTCTGTCCGTTCGCGAAATACGATTGCGCCAACCCCAGCGAGGCGTCGAGCGGGCTCAGAGGCGGACTCCCCGCCGACGTCTGGAGGATGACCAGTTCGTGATCGACGACGCCACGAATCGTCGGCGCGGCATTCGTCCCCCCCAGCACGTTCGGTCCGGCCTTGAGCGTGATGCGCACGAGCATGTTGCCGGCCTCTCCCGGGAAACGCGCCCAGACCCGCATTCCTCCTGTGTTCAGAGCGGCGGCGTAGCCGGGCAACCCTGGAGGAGAGGTTGGGCCGGCATCGACGGCGCGGTAGGCCCTGACCACGTAGAGCCGCTGACCGCCGTTCTCGAAGAACGCGCGCACGGCGTGCCACATGTAGTTGTGGCGCGTGTTCCCGCCGGTGAATTGCATCTGCTGGCGGTCGCCGTACGTGCGCTCGTATTCGACGAGGCTGGTGATGACGTCCGGCGTGATGTCGATCGGACCGTAGCGCGTGGGACCGACGAACGCCGTGGTCGTCGTGCTCACGCCTTCGATCGACTTCGAGCGGAACGAGACCTCTTCGACGTAAACGCCTGGAGCTAGATATTCTGGCATTCCATTCTCCTCGTGCGGTTAAGGCGGCGACCCCGCCGGCGTGATGAGCAGAGGCGCGAACAGCAGTTCCTGACCGAACCCAGCGTCGCGTCGGTGGTGAATGCAATCGGTTGCGTGAGGACGTCCTCGATGTCGGGGACATCGGGAACGGCGATGCGGCGCGCGTAGCGGACCGTCAGGCTCACGGTCCACGACTGGTCGATGACGCTCGGGCCGCCACCGCTCAGCGGTGAGCCGAGCGTGAGGTGGGGCCGCGGGTAGGGGAGCGGCAGCATCAACTGGCCGCGCCCGTCGGAGAGACCACGC
>DATLWH010000538.1:0-7009 GCA_035576505.1 Thermoanaerobaculia bacterium
GCCGGTCGCCGGTGAAGGAATGCGCGCCGATGCCGAAGCCGAGGTACTCCTCGCGCCGCCAGTAACGGAGGTTGTGGCGGCACTCCTGGCTGTGGCGGGCGAAGTTGCTGATCTCGTACTGCGCGAACCCCGCTTCGCCGAATCGCTCGATGGCAGAGGTGTAGAGCGTTGCCACGAGATCGTCGTCGGGGAGCGACATGCGTCCACCCTCGACCTGCCGCGCCAGCATCGTCCCTTCTTCGAGGTCGAGCATGTAGAGCGACACGTGGCCGGCGCCGCTGGCGATGGCGGTCTCCAGCGTCTCCCCGAAACTGGCGGCGGTCTGCCGCGGAAGGCCAAGGATCAGATCGAGACTGGTGCGGACGCCAGAGGCCGAGGCGATGCGAATGGCTTCGAGTGCCTGCACGCGGCCGTGGACGCGTCCGAGCGGACGGAGCTCCTCATCGTGGAACGACTGCACGCCGATGCTGAGGCGATTGACGCCCAGGGAACGCCAGAAGGCGACCGCGTCCTCCGTCACGTCTTCCGGGTTTGCTTCGAGCGAGAATTCGGCACCGTCATCGATCGCGAAACGCTCGCGCAGGCGCCCGACGACGCGCACGAGGTTCCCGCGCGAGGTGCGCGACGGCGTCCCTCCCCCGAAGAAGATGCTGTCGGCCGCCTCGCGCTCCGACCGCGCCTCAACCTCGGCCAGCAAGGCATCGGTGTACTGATCCTGCAACCGGATGTCCGTCGACACGGCGAACGGGCAGTACGTGCAGTGAACGCGGCAGAACGGTAGGTGGATGTAGAGGCCGACGGGCATGGCTCGCGGAATGTGAATGTTCAATGTTGAAGGGCGAATGTCGAATTTCAAGCCCTTGGATCAACACTCACATTCGTTGTCGAACGTTCAACATTGAAGTCCCACCCTCCGCCTCTCGCTATAATCCATCCGAATGTCCGAAGTCGACACTGCCACGCCCACTACCCGCCGCCCGCGTCTGCTCTGGACGCTCCTCGGGGCGATGGTTCTCGTCAGCCTGGTGCCGCTCGTCGTGTCGCACTACTTCCTCATCCGCATCAACCGCGACTCGCTGGAGACGCTCGAGAAGAAGTACCTGACGCGCTCGGCGATCGGCGTGGCCACGGACATCCAGAACCTGTTGACGAACAACACGCAGCAACTGACGAAAATGGGCGCCAGCCTGCGGGCCATGAAGCGCGCCTTGCCGCCCGGCACCGACCCGTTCGTCTATGCCGCGGAAAGCGGCATCATCAAGGACTACATCACGCCGGACGGCGATCTGCTCGGTCTGCGCATCCTCCCCCGCGAAGGGAAGGGCGCCGAGGCGCTGCCCGCGCAGCTCGACGCCGGGATCCGGCAGGAGCTCGACCTGGCCTTACAGGCCGCGCTCAAGGGGCAGGTTTACACCGGAACGTTCCAGTTCGTCTCGGCGGCAAACCAGCCGGCCGTCATCATCGCCGTCCCGCTCGTCGACAACGGCACAGTCATCGGAACGGTCGAAGCGATCGTCGGCCTGCACAGGATCAGCGAACGGATCCGCGAAGAAGGGAAAGGCGACGTGACGGCCTTTCTCGTCGACCGCAACGGCAAGGTGCTCCTCCACAGCGAGGCCGCGGTCGAGGTACAGCATCCTGACTTTTCGTATCTGAAGATCGTGCAGGAGTTCTCGAAGGCGCCGGTCCATCTGACCATCTCCTACGACGACAACCGCGGCGGAGAGAAGGTGACGATGCTCGGCACCGTCGCCCCGGTGGGCCGCCCCGACTGGGGCGTGGTCGTGCAGAAACCGGAGAAGATGGCCTACGCATCGGTCTCGAAGATGGTCCGGGCCACGATTACGTGGATCTCCATCGCGCTGGCTCTGGCGATTCTGGCCGCGATCGTCTTCGCTTCCGGCATCGCCGGACCGATCCGCGCCCTGGCCGAGCGGACGCGCGAGATCGCCAACGGCAATTACCACCAGCGCGTCGAACTGAAAACGCACAACGAGATCGGTGAGCTGGCCGAGAACTTCAACTCGATGTCAGGAGCGATCGAGACCGCCATCGAGCAACTCCGCAAGGCGGCGCACGAGAATCACCTTCTCTTCATCAACTCCGTGCGCATGCTGGCCGCGGCCATCGATGCCAAGGACCCGTACACGCGCGGTCATTCGGAACGCGTGGCGCGCTATTCGATCGGCATCGGAAAGAACCTAGGCCTGGGCGAACAGGAGATGCGCAACCTCCGCATCAGCGCTCTGCTGCACGACGTCGGCAAGATCGGCATCGACGACAGGATCCTGCGCAAGCCCGGCGCTCTGAGCGAGGACGAGTTCGAGGTGATGAAGGGCCATCCCTCCAAGGGGGCGGCCATCATGAGCGGCGTGGCACAGCTCATCGACATCATCCCGGGCATGAAGTACCACCACGAGAAATGGGGAGGCGGCGGATATCCGGACAGCCTCACCGCCGAAGAGATCCCGATGCAGGCGCGCATCGTGGCCATCGCCGACACGTTCGACGCCATGACCACGAACCGGCCCTATCAGAAGGCCATGGAGATCAACTACGTGGTCGAGAAGATCAAGAGCTTCGCCGGCACGCGTTTCGATCCCCGCGTGGTGGACGCATTCGTGAATGCGGTCAAACGGGGCGACATCACCATCGACGAGCAAGTGCGGGGCGCCGCGTAGCGTGCCATTTCGCGACATCCTGCTGGAGGTGCTGCAAACGACCGGCGGCGCGATCGGAGCCGCATTTCTCGATTCCGAGGGGGAGAGCGTCAATGTCGTATCGGCGCGGCCATTCGAAACCGACGACCATGCCCTCCGCGTCATCGGCGCCTACGCCGGCATCTTCCTCTCCCAGCTCCGGCGCGCCACCGACTCGACGGACGGCGGCGCCGTGCGGCGATACAAGCTCGATTTTGCCGCCTGCCGGATCTTCTGCTGCGATCTGAAAGACGGCTACTACCTCGTCATCGTGGTCGATGCCGGATCGGTGGAAGGGATCGTGTGGCAGCGGCTGGAACGGTGCCGGGGTGTATTGCTTGGAGCGATGTAGATCCGACAACTGGCCTGCCGTCTGCACAGACTGAAAACGCATGATGAATCGCACTCTCGTCATCATCCTTCTGGCCGCCGCTCTCGTCGCCGGCTGCAGCAGAAAAGCGCAGCCGGCCGGAGCGCGCCCACAAGCGAACGCGGACATGCAGACGATCGACTCGGCGAATGTGCGGCCGGCACCGATCAATCCGCCGCCGATGCTGACGGACGAAGCGCCTCCGCTCAAGCAGCTCAACATCGTCGCGCAGGCGGACGCCCCGCCGCCGCCCACACCCCAGGACGAGGCGTTGCGGGCCTCCTTGCCGTTCTCTCCTGCCATCGCCATGGACCCGGTCGACGGCAGCAAGATCTCCATCCGCGCCTCCATCCCGACGCTGGAGTACAAGAACAAGCTATACTATTTCGCGACGGAAGATCACAAGCGCGCATTCCAGGCGAACCCTGAGCAGTACACGAAGGGGCTGTTCTCGCATTTGTGATCGGGGGTCGGGAGTCGGGGGCCCACCTCGTCCACCACGTCGACCGCGACCTCGATACGACCACTGCTCTCCGCTTTCACTTCGGCGAGCTCGCGCTATCGATCCCCTTCCGCGCCGCGCAGATGATCGTGATCAGCGTCGATACGCAGGCTCTCTGGCTCTGGCAGACGATCCTCTTCGGATCGATTCTCGCACGTTAAGCGACGCCGAGAAGTCGCCGTACTTCCTCGGCTTTCGGGATACGGCCGGAAAGGACGACCTTCCCATCGAACGCAATGCCCGGGGTGGCCATCACGCCAAGCGCCATCATTCGTCCGATCGACTCATCCTTGACCACCTCGGCGTCGAGACCCGACTGCGCAACCACATGCTGAAGGACGCGGAAGGTCTCTTTACAGCGCGTGCATCCGGGTCCAAGAACTTCGATTTTCATGAACGTCTCCACTCAGAGGATTGTGTTGAAAATGTAGCCGACACACAGAATGCCGGCGGCGACGATGGCCACGAAGATTACGATCAGCCGTGGCCGAAGCACCCTGCGGAGGATCACCATCTCGGGAAGCGAAAGCGCAGTCACCGACATCATGAACGCGAGCACAGTTCCAAGCGCGGCCCCTTTGCCGAGCAGCGCCTGTACGACCGGAATGACACCGGCGGCGTTCGCGTACATCGGGACTCCGAGCAACACGGCCAGAGGGACGCTCCACCACGCATCGCGCCCCATGATCGAGGTGATGAGATCCGTCGCCACGTAACCGTGAATGCCGGCGCCAACGCCGATGCCAATCACGACATAAAGCCATACCTTCCCGACGATCTCGCCCATCGCGGCGCGTCCTTCAGCGATGCGCTCCCGCCAGTGCCTGCGAACGTCCGCCGTACCGTGCGACTGGATCTCCCACACCCACGGCTCAACGTAGCGCTCCAGCCGGAGCCGCCCGAGCGTCCAGCCCGCGATGATGGCAATCCCGAGGCCGGTGCCGAGGTAAATCGCCGCCACCTTCCAGCCGAAGAGCCCGAAGAGCAGCACGAGCGCCACCTCGTTCACCATCGGCGCGGCGATGAGGAAGGAGAACGTTACGCCCAGCGGAACGCCCGCCGTGACGAAACCGATGAAGAGCGGAACGGCCGAGCACGAGCAGAAGGGAGTGACAACCCCGAACATCGCCGCGAGCACATTGCCCGAGGCTTCCCGCCGTCCGGCCAGGACCTGCCGCGCGCGCTCCGGCGTGACGAAGCTCCGCAGGACACCGACGACAAAAACGACGCCCGTGAGCAGCAGGAGCACCTTGGGCACTTCGAACGCGAAGAAAGCTACCGCCGAACCGAGCCTGCTTCCGCCGGACAGACCGAACAGACGGAAGGCCACGAAATCGCCAATGGCTTGTAGCTGCGTATAGAGAACGACCGCGGCGAAGATGGTGAGGGCTGCCAGGGGGATATGCCTCCCATGATCGCGGTCAGGCGCAGCAATCGCCGAAGTCATCGCGACGCTCCCGGCGAAGTGCGGATTCGTCTCGCTCGCCTCACGGCGGCTGCAAGTTTCGGCCTTGTGATGCGCTCATCCGCCGGCACGCGCAGTTCGTTCGCCACGATCGCATCCGCCCGCGCTTCAACATCGTCATCCAGAGCTTGCCAGAGGGAATCGAGTAGTGACCGGCATGCCGCCGCGCCGTTGAGGCGGTATTCGACCCACCGGCCATCTCTCCGCTCCGAGACCAGTCCGGCGCGGCGGAGCTCGGAGAGGTGTTCCGACACGGTCGAGGGGGCAAGATTGACGATCATCGTCATCTGGCAGACACAGAGCGGTCCGCCGCGCAGCATCGCCAGAATCCGCAGGCGTACGGGATGAGCGATGGCCTTGTGCGTCTTCACGAGTCGTGCGAGTGGTCCCACCGTCATTTCGGAAAATCCCGAAGCAACGTACCGCTCTCTCAGTGCACCCACGGAGTGACGCCCACCACACGTGAGCGTGACATCGTGGTATCGCACAAACGTCGCGAGGAAAGGAATGCAATGAACCGGTAACCTGATTGCAAGATCAGCATCGGAGTTGCCTGCAATCGATCGTCGTGAATCGGAATGAAACTCATCGCCGGGATCCCATTCGTAATCCTCGTACCGCTGGCGGTACTGATGGCGCTTGCTCCGTTCGGGACTACACCGCACTTCATCGAGAAATGGCGGATGCTGTTCAGCGGAACCCTGCACCGGCCGCTCGATTGGTTCGATCTGCTGATGCACACGACGCCGCTGGCGCTGCTCGCGCTCAAGATCATTCTCAGAATCACTTCCGGCGGCGAGGCAGGCTGACCTATGACCGTGGCGAAATCCTCTCCGGACGACGTGGTGGCCTGCGATACAGCGTCCGACACCGTACTTCGTTGCCTGTTCTCTGAGACGCTGTTCGAGAGTGACGTGGCCGACCCGGAGCTCGACGGAACGCCGCGCTGTCCGCAGTGCGGCTTGAGCGATGCTGAGCCGGTCACAGCCGGCGATGACGACTTCGTCGTCCGCGCCGGAACAAAGTTCCGCTGAGGCCTTGGCTGATCAGGCTCGGTCGGGCCTGCCGGAAACTGCCGACGCCTGCCCGTCGTCTGCGTGGGCGTGATGTTCCTCACCCGATGCGCCGACCGGATCGACGTGCACGACCGCGCGCGCAAGGAACGGCAGATGCGCCATCAGCTGCTGGTGAACGCCGGTGGCGATCGCGTGTCCCGCCTCCACCGTCAGCGAGGCATCGACGGTGATGTTCACCTCCGCGAGCAGTTGGTGCCCGAGCCAGCGCGCGCGCACCTCCTTCACCTCGCGCACGCCGGCGACATGCGCGGCGGCATGCTGCACCTCGGCCAGTACGTCCGGCTCGACGCCGTCGAGCGCGCGGCTGACCACTTCCTTCGCCGAGCGCCAGACGATCACCAGAATCGCCGCCGTGATGAGGATGCCGATGATCGGGTCGGTGAGAGGGAAGCCCAGCCAGACCCCGAGCGCGCCGAAGAGCACCGCCAGGCTCGTCCAGCCGTCCGTGCGGGCGTGATAGCCGTCGGCGATGAGCGCCGCGCTGCCGATCTCCTTGCCAACACGGATGCGGAAGATGGCCACCGCCTCATTGCCGAGGAAACCGATCACCGCCGCGATGGCAACGGCGCCGAGGTGCCCGACCTTCTCCGGATGGATCAGACGATGGATGGCCTCGTACGCCGCGACGACCGCGCTCATGAGGATCATGAGCACCACGACGATCCCGGCAAAGTCCTCCACGCGTCCATAGCCATACGTGAAGCGCGGGCTCGCCTTCCGCTTCGCAAACAGAAAGGCGATGGCCAGCGGGATCGCCGTCGCGGCATCGCCGAAGTTGTGGATTGTGTCGGCGAGCAGGCTGATGCTGTTCGAGAAAATCACCACCGCGAGCTGGATGCCCGCAGTGACGAAGAGTCCCACGAACGACCACTTCACCGCCCAGATGCCGCGGTCCGA
>DATLWH010000539.1:0-3006 GCA_035576505.1 Thermoanaerobaculia bacterium
CATCTTTCAGAGCTTCAACCTCATCCCCGACCTCGATCTCTTCGACAACGTCGACGTTCCGCTTCGTTATCGGGGAATGCCGGCCGGGGAGCGGAAGTCGCGCATCGAGCGCGCCGCGGAGATGGTCGGCCTCTCCTCGCGCATGCACCACCTCCCCTCGCAGCTCTCCGGCGGGCAGCAGCAACGCGTGGCCATCGCCCGCGTCCTGGCCGCCGATCCGAAGCTGATCCTGGCCGACGAGCCGACCGGCAACCTCGACTCGCTGATGGCGCGCGAGATCATGGACCTGCTCGATGAGATCAACCGGCGCGGCACGACCATCGTCATGGTCACGCACAGCCCCGAATGCGCCGCGCGGGCCTCGCGCGAGATCCACCTGTTCGACGGCCGCGTGATCGACGTCGACCGTCCGCCCGCTCTCTTCGGCGGCGCCCTGAAGTCGGCCAAGTGAGGGACGGCATGCTGCTCTACAACGTTCGCATCGCCATCAAGAGCCTCCGCCGCAATCCCGTGCTGACGGCGATCATCATCGGCGGCATCGCCCTCGGCATCTGCGCGTCGACGACCTTCACCACCGTCAGGCACATGTTCGCGCGCGATCCCCTGCCCGAAAAGAGCAGCAAACTCCTCTACGTGAGGATGGACAACTGGGATCCGCACAAGCCCTATCCGACCAATCCCAATACCAAGGGCCCGGCGATCCCGCCTCAAATCAGTTATCGCGACGCCATGGCCCTCATGCGCTCGAACATTCCGGTACGCCAGACGGCCACGTTCAAGGCAACGATGACGCTCTATCCCGATCCGCGCGTGGCGCGCCCCGTCACCGAGGATATCCGCCTATGTTTCTCCGACTTCTTCACGATGTTCGGCGTTCCCTTCGCGTACGGGGGACCATGGGACAAGCGCGCGGACGCGAAGGCCGAGCAGGTCATCGTCATCGACGACGCCACGAACCAAAAACTCTTCGGCGGCATCAACTCCGTCGGGAAACGTCTGCGCATCGAAGACCGGGAGTTCACCGTGGTTGGTGTGCTGCAACCTTGGCGGCCATTCATCAGAATGTACGACCTGATCGGCATCTTCGTCGATCCACCGGAGCCGGTCTTCATGCCGTTCTCGCTGACGCCGGGAATGCAGATCCGACGCAGCGGCAACAGCGACGCCTGGAAATCGTCCGGCAATACATTCGCCGACTTCCTCAACTCCGACACCGACTGGGTCCAGCTTTGGGTCGAGCTCCATTCGCCGGCAGAGGCCGAGGCGTATCACCGCTTCGTCGACAACTACGTCCTCGATGAGAAAAAGCACGGACGGTTCGAGCGGCCCCTGAACAATCGCGTCACCTCGCTCCGCGATCTCATGGCCGAGGTCGGGGTAACCAGTCCGCAGGTCACGGCCATGGCGGCCATCTCGGTCCTCTTCCTGGCCATCTGCGCCTTGAACCTCACCGGACTGCTCCTCGGCAAGTTCCTGGCGCGCGCACCCGAGGTCTCCGTGCGGCGGGCGCTCGGAGCCACGCGCATCGACGTCTTCCTGCAACACATCACCGAATGCGAGCTCGTGGGACTGGTGGGCGGAGTCCTGGGGATGCTTCTGTCGCTCGGGGCCTTGCGGCTCATCGCCAAGTTGATCACGGCGACCTCGGTCATCTCTCTTGACGGCGAGATGGTGCTGGCCGCGCTCTTCCTGTCCCTCGGCGCCGGTCTTCTGGCCGGCCTCTACCCGGCCTGGCGGATCTGTTCCGTGCAGCCGGCCGTGCAACTCAAGATCTGACGAGGAGAACGACCATGGAATTCGGACCGATCATCCGCTCGCTCAACCGCAACAGAATCCGCTTTCTGCTCATCGTCATCCAGATCGCCATCACGCTGGCCGTGGTGACGAACGCCATCACCATGATCCGCACCGCGAACGAGAACATGAACAAGAAGTCGGGCTTCGACGACGACAACATCGTCTGGGTGCGCACCAGGCCGTTCTCGCCGGCGTTCAAGGATCTGCCCTACCGCATCTCAGTCATCAACGCCGACCTGCGCGCCATCCAGGGGATTCCAGGAGTCGTCGGTGTGGCCAATACAAGCTTCCTCCCATGGGCCGGAGGCGGCAGTTCCGACGAGCTCTCAGTCGGAGGCGGCGACGGCAGCAAGTACCGCACGCAGACGTACAACAACACCCCGGGCATCCTCGACGCGCTGGGCGTCCATCTCGTCTCCGGTCGGCAGTTGCGCGATACCGACCTTGAGGACGATCCGAACTCGAAAGCGCCGGGCACGGTCATCATCTCCCGTGAGCTGGAACGGCTCCTCTTCAAAGGCCAGAGCGCCGTCGGGAAGCAGTTCATCGAGTCCGACAACAGCATCGACAACATCGTCGGAGTGTTCGATCCCTTCTACAGCCCGTACCCATGGCCGATTGAAAAGTACGCCGTGTTCTACGCCGGCCACGTGTCGCGCAGCGGCGCGGCCTACCTGGTGCGCGTCACGCCCGGCTCGCTGAAGCAGATCATTCCGCAGATCGAGAAACGGATGCTGCAGGCAAACGACGGCCGCAATATCCAGATGCAGACCATCGACGAGATCAGGGACATCTACTTCACGCAGGGAAGGATCGTCAGGGGAGGGATGTCCATCGTCATCGCCCTCATCGTGCTCGTGACGGGCCTCGGCATCGTCGGCGTGACCTCCTTTACGGTCACGGAGAGGCGCAAGCAAATCGGCACGCGCAGGGCTCTCGGTGCAACCAAAGGGGCCGTTCTCCGTTATTTCCTCCTGGAAAACTGGATCGTGACGAATGCGGGCCTGATTCTCGGCGTCGTGGCAGCCTATGGACTGAACGTCGTTCTCGTGACGAAGACGGGCGGGGCGAAGCTCGATTGGCGCTTTGTCGCCGCCGCCATCGTGTTGCTCTGGGTGCAGGGCATCATCGCCACGCTCGTTCCGGCGCTGCGGGCCACGCGCTTCTCGCCGGTTCTGGCCACACGCGGAGCATGAGTTGATTGGAACG
>DATLWH010000540.1:0-6821 GCA_035576505.1 Thermoanaerobaculia bacterium
GGATGTAATCTGCAGTCGTCGCTGCCCTGGCTTGCTGATCGGCAGGCCGGTGCATGGCCCGGCGTTCTCGATCTTTCGGTTATAGAGCGAGTCCAGGATTACGGACTGGTAGGTGGCTCGCACGCCTCCGCCTGGAAGGACCAGCGCGGCACAAGGCGTGTGACGCGTGATTTGATCGACGTTCAGCAGATCGACGAGCTCATCGATCGTAAATGCATAGCGGCCGTCTTCATACCACTCAGTATAAAGACGCCTCAGAGGAGGAGGTTCCGCGTTTCCGGAGTTAACCGCCGTGCTCTTCTGAAAGTCGAATGTGCGTTTGATCGATTCGTCGAGCGTTTTCCGCCGTCCGTCGAGCCAGGGCCCGACGCCGACATAACCAGGGGCATCCGCGCTCGGTTGCAACGTCGTTTTCTTCATCATTCCGGCGGCAAGCACCCACGGGCTTCCGGGATTCAATGCGTTCGTGGCCGCGTCCAAGGACGAGACGACGATTCCGAGCATTCCGGTGAGAGGGTTCCGTGTTGCCCGCTCCTCGGATTCGATGGCCGCACGGCGGTCCTTGTCATTTTGCGCCGGTTCCGCGGGTGTTCTTCGCTTGACGGCCAGCAAGAGAACATCGTCAAAATTGCCGGGATCATCGGGAATCTTCAGGTGTTCACCCGCCGAGCCCGCCCGATAATCGAAACTGATGGTCAGTAGACCTTTCGGAGGAGGATCACCTCCGTTGTGCCATATCGAGAAACGGGATCGCTCCAGGAACTTGTCCCAAAACTCTTCCTCTTCGTCGACAGTCAGAGGTGGTTGCCTTTTCCTGATGTACTCCTTCGCGTGCGCCAGCGGCTGGACGAATCCACTTGTCGACAAGTGGTTGACGAGCCGGATCTGACATGTCTGGGGCCGCGTCGGTTCATCCAACGAGTCGACGATTTCGCGGAGGCATTCGTCGTAGCGCTTATTGGGGTCGGGCAGCGAATGGCCGAATCTCTCGGCGCGAACACGAGCGGCCGTGTGTGCTTCAGCCGAAGAGTGTGGCCGGACAAACTCGACGAGCGGAAATGCGGCCAGATTCCGATCATTCATTACGAGATATGCGGAGAAAGGCGATACCACTGCCGCGTCGAGCGAGCCTTCGCGCAGCCACTGAACGATCTGGTAATAACTTCCCTTCACGAGACGGACGCTCAACTCCGCGCTGTTTGTCTTCGTCGCGGCGGTAAGTGCATCAAAGTAGCGAGACAGGTAGTCTTCCAGTACGTCCGGATCTCTTGACTTGGACGGATCGCTATACGGTACGACTCCGACCCGCAGCGGAAGTTTCGCCGTAACCGTCAACGGGAGCGAGCTTGCGGCGGAGGTCGCCCCGCTCAACGCGGTGAACACAATGAGCACACCCAGGACTATGTTGCGATGCCTGTGTCGCACCTGGTACTCCTCTCTGAATGTTGGGACGTTCACCATGGGAGAGCCATGGCGTCGACCTTTCCCTACCCCGATGTTTAGAGTGACGAGTTGGGATTCTTTCCTTCCCAACCACGCCGGTGGGCGGAAAGCCGCGAGTCCGGGCTCGTGGCCTCGCTACGAATACAGCGACGGCACCGCCTGCGTGATGGCATCCCAATCGGGCGGATTGGTTCCCAGCATCGCCGTGAACTGATCGACCATCACGGGATCCCATTTGCCGCCGGCGGCTTCGCGCCGCAGCGTTTCCAGCGCGGCTGTGTGCGAGAGAGGGGCGGGGCGGTAGGAGCGGTGGGAGGTCAGGGCGTCATAGGCGTCGACGATCGAGAGCAGGCGGACCTCGTACGGGATGGCGTCGCCGCGGAGGCCGTCGGGATAGCCGCGGCCGTCGTAGCGTTCGTGGTGATGGCGGATCAGACGCAGAACGGCGCGCAGCGTCAGAAGCGGGCGGACCATCTCCTCGCCGATGACGGGATGGTCGATCACGCGCAGGAACTCCTCGCGCGTCAGCGGTCCCTGCTTGTGCAGCAGCGATTCCGGGACAGCGATCTTGCCGATGTCGTGCAACAGGCCGGCGATGCGCACGCGGTCGGCGGCGGCGTCGCCCATCCCGAGGTAGAGGACGAAGCAACGGGCCAGATCGCCGACGCGCTGGGAGTGGCCGCGCGTGTACTGGTCTTTGGCCTCCAGGGCCAGCGCCAGCGCGCAGATCACGCTGTGGGTCTGTTCGAGATCGGCGTGATAGTCCTTGATGCGCAGCAGCGAGCGGATGCGCGTGATCAGCTCCAGGCGATTCAGCGGATAGGCGATGAAATCGTCCGCGCCGGCCACGATGACCTCCTGCCGCATCGAGCCGCCGCGGTGCGCGGTGACGATGACCACCGGAAGAAACTCGTGGCGGGGGTCGGCGCGCAGGAGGCGCAGCGTCTCGTCTCCGTCCTGCACCGGCATGAGCAGGTCGAGCAGGACGACGTCGATCCCCTCCCTGTCGATGATCTCGACCGCCTCGGCGCCGTTTTCGGCGAACGAGACGCGGAAGCCGGCATCGGCCAGGCTGGCGGCGACCAGGTCCCGGTTGCCGGGATCATCGTCGACGCAGAGAACGCGCGCCGCCGGCGCAATCCGCGGCCGCATGTGCCGCGACGTGGCCGGCGCCGGCGTCTCTTCGTCGAGCGCGGCGGCGAAGAACGACGTCAGCTCGAGGTCGAACGCGCCGTCATTGGCTTCCGCGCGAAGGCGGCTGAGCGCCTCGGCCTCGAGCAGGTCATCGTCGTGGCGGATCTCGTCGTAACGGTTGGCGATGCCGACGATCTGCGCTTCCAGCGGGATGGCGTCGCCCGCGAGCCCGTCGGGATAACCGCGGCCGTCCACCCGCTCGTGGTGCCAGCGGACGATCGGCACGAATGGGCGGAACGTCTTCATCGGCTCGAGGATCGACGCTCCGACCCGCGTGTGCTCGGCCACCAGGGCCCGCTCCTCGTCCGTCAGGTGCGTCTTTGCCATCAGCGCATCGGGGACGCCGATCATCCCCACGTCGTGCAGCGTGGCGCCCTTGACGATGGTCTCGCGCTCGTCGGGCGACATGCCCAGCTTGTCGCACAGACGGGCCGCGTAGGCCGCCACGCGCTGCACGTGCCCGCCGCTGCGCGGGTCTTTGTTCCCGAGCGCGTTGGTGAGCGTCATGATGATGTTCTCGCTCGAGTCGAGCTCCTTGCGGAGATTGCGGATGCGCACGAGCGAGCGGATGCGCGTGCGCAGCTCGTCTTTGTTGATCGGCTTGTTGAGGAAGTCGTCGGCCCCGCACTCCAGCGCCTTGATCTTGTCCTCGGTTCCGGTGAGCGCGGTCAGCATCAGGATGGGGATCGTCCGTCCGTCCGGTTCCGCTTTGATGCACGCGCACGCCTCGTAGCCGTCCATCACCGGCATCATCACGTCGAGGATGATCACGGAGGGATTGATGCCCGGATAGAGCTGCAGAGCCTCACGGCCGTCGCGGGCCAGCATGACGTCGTAGCCCCAGGTGGAGAGGTATTCCTCGAGGAGCTGGAGGTTCTGTTCGTTATCGTCGACGGCGAGAACCCTATCTCGATCGGAAGGGTCTCGATCGGATGGTTCCCGACCGGATGATTGCGCCACTGCGGCGATGGCCATTGCGAAGCGGCGATTATAGCCGCAGCGTCTGTTGCTCCGCGGGCTGGGCGAGCGGATAGACGAGATGATCGTCCTCCACGCGCGCGTTCGGGTTGAGGACGTGTCGCTTCGCCGGGTCGTGCCCGATGATGTGCAGGACCTCGATCCCACGCCGCGTCAGCTCGTCGGCAACCAGGTTCCGATGGCAGCGCCACGGCACGGCCTCGGCGCACATGATGGCCACGCGTTGCTGCTCGCCGAGGAACACCAGCTTGTCGACGGCCGCCCGGAACTCGTCCGTAGCCATGTAGTCGGCATAGGCGCGGAACTGCTCGTTGCGCCAGGCCGTGTTGGGCGAATCGGCGCGCGGCTTGCGCCGTCCGCCGAGCGCTGGCATGTGCATGTAGGCGATGCCGTGCTCCGGCAGCCACGCCGCCATGGCCTCGCTCGCGAAATGCGGATAGCGCTTCGATCCCGGAAAGCGCCGGATGTCCGCAAGCAGGCCGATGCCATGCCCGCCGAGCAGCGCCACGAGCTCATCGAGAGATCGCGTGGAGTGGCCGATGGTGTGGATGGGCATGTGTGATTTTGTCATCCTGAAGGTCGTGAAAAAAATACTACAGGGCAATTTGTCATCCTGAGCCTGCCCTGAGCGAAGCCGAAGGGGCAGCCTCAGGATGACAGGTGGGATGACAGTATGCTCACCGAATAAACACACCCCTCCCGCCGGTTCTCTTTCGCGTTCCATGGCCTACTACAGCGACCACGCCCAGCAGCTCAAACGCGATCTGGCGGCCGAGGTGCCGACCGAGGAGTTGCGCGGGTTGCATGCCAAGCGGCCGCTGCTGCATGCGCTGGTGGCGTTCCTCAACGTGGCGGTGCTCGTCGGCGCGGGGGTGGCCATCGTTCACTTCGACCGCTGGTACCTCTGGCTGCCGTTCGCGTTCGTGGCAGGCTTCGCCGTGTTCGACTTCACGGTGCTGCTGCACGAGGTCGTCCACCGCGCGGTGTTGCCGGAGTCGAGCGAGCGGGCTTATCGCGTCCTGGGTCTGCTCTACGCGGTGCCGAGCGGCATCTCGGCCTCGCAGTTCACCCGCTGGCACCTCGATCATCACGCCGCCCTCGGCTCCGACGTCGACGATCCCAAGCGGCATTACCTCTCGCCAAAGAAGAACGCCCGCTGGCTCAAGGCGCTCTACTTCACCCCGGCCCTCTTCCCGATCTACTTCCGTGCCGCGGCGAAGGAGACCGCCGCGTATGAGCCGGAGCTGCGCACGCGCATCGCCCGCGAGCGCCTCTTCACCATCGCCTTCCAGCTCGCCGTCCTGGCCGCCATCGCCCTGATCTTCGGCTGGGCGGTCGCGCTCAAGCTCTACGTCGTCCCGGTCTTCTTCATCTTCCCCATCGCCTTCGCTCTGAACCGCCTCGGCCAGCACTACGACATCGATCCCTCGGATCCCGCCAAATGGTCGACGCTGGTGAAGGGCTCGTGGTTCTGGGACGTGGTCTACCTCTTCTCCAACTATCACCTCGAGCATCACTACTTCCCGGGCGTTCCGTTCTACAACCTCCCGCGCCTGCAGAAGCTCCTCCTGCCGTTCTACCAGAAACGCGGCATGACCCCCCTCGGCTACGGAACTCTGCTCTGGGGCTGGCTCGTGCTCAACCGAAAGCCGCACGCGAACTGGGATGAAACCGGGGCGGGTGTGGCGGTGGCGGCGGCGGAGTAGGATTCGGCCCATGACTGCACTCGCGATTGATCTCGCCGCCGACGTCGAAGATCTTGTTGCCGACTACATCGACGGCTGAATCGCTATGCAGCGTCTCGCAGACCCGACTGATGCGATGATCTCCTCCGCGGAGCTGCATCTCCGTCTTGCGGAAGATCGCTAGCCTCGAATGCGGACGCGTCCAGCCTTTACGATTGCAAGCTTGCCTGCGAGTGTGGCGACGATTTCGCCTCGGTCCAGAAAGCTTCGTACAAGCGCGTGAATGTCGCTGGAGACCATTGTCGGGGTCAGTACGAGTACGGCGATTCCAAAGTAGTCGGCAGGCGGATAGTTCCTGATATCGGCGAAGTCGAAATCTCCTGTCAGAATTGCCCACCTCTCTGATCGCGCGAACGCAGCGATGTCAGCATCGGGTGCACCGCCCAGGCCGACATCGCGCACATGCAGCGCACCGTGTCCGTACGTGGTGATTAGCCGTTCAAGCGAATACGGAAGATCAGCGTCGATCAGGAACCGCATCACCGCGTCGGTAGCGAGTGGAACTGCTCTTCGTCAACGAGATCCGTCGCGAACTCCAACGCCGCGGCGATGTCGTCAGTCGTTACGCCGTACTCGTCGATGATCTGCTCGTTCGTCATCCCGCCGGCCAGGCTGCCGAGGATGCGAGCGACAGGGACGCGCGTACCTTGAATCACCGGTTTGCCGTGTTGCACGGCCGGATCGATCGAGATGCGGTTCCACACGCTGCGAATTGTAGCGCGAGACGAGTGCGATACGATTCGCGCGGATGACCGAAGTGGGGCGTGTCCGCGCCATCTATCGCTATCCCGTAAAGTCGATGGCTGGGGAGGCGCTGGCCTCGGCGCAGTTGGGATGGCATGGCCTCGACGGCGATCGCAGGCTGGCCTTCGTTCGCCGCGGGGTTCGGGCCGGGATGCCGTGGCTCACCGCCGGCAAGCTGGCATCGCTCATCACCTACGTCCCCTTGCGCGATGACAAGGATGCCCTTCCGTCGCGGGTGCGAACGCCGAATGGGGAGGAACTGGAGCTGCACGGCGACGCCTTGCGCGCCGAGCTCACGTCCGCGAACGGCGCTCCGGTCGAATTGATGCGCATCGACAACGGGATCTTCGATGAAGGCGCGTTGTCCATCATCACCACCAGCGCCGTCGCTGCCGTGAGCAGCGAAGCGGGCGTCGGCGCAGACGCGCGCCGCTTTCGCCCGAATCTCCTGATCGAGACTCCAGGCGGCTCGCCGTTTCCCGAAGATGCCTGGGTTGGACGGACTCTTCTCTTTGGAGATGGCGAGGAGGCGCCGGCCGTCTCGGTCTGCCTGCGCGACGTCCGCTGCGCGATGATGAATCTCGATCCGGACACCGCCGTCTCCGATGCCCGCCTCCTCAAGGCCGCCGTGCGGATGAACGAGAACTGCGCCGGCGTTTACGCCACGACCACCAGGACCGGCCCGGTCCGCGTCGGCGACGCGTTGTATCTCGCCTG
>DATLWH010000541.1:0-3357 GCA_035576505.1 Thermoanaerobaculia bacterium
TGCGTGCATTCGGCCACATCCAGAGGAATCGGGGGGAGTAGGCCCGGCCGCACATGCCGTAGTTGCCGGCGCCGAAGGATCCGCCGATGATGACCGTGAACTTCGGCACGGTGGAGTTCGCCACGGCATGAACCATCTTGGCGCCGTCCTTGGCGATGCCGCCGCGCTCGTACTCCTTCCCCACCATGAAGCCGGTGATGTTCTGGAGGAACACGAGCGGAATGCGCCGCTGGTTGCACAGCTCGATGAAGTGCGTGGCTTTGAGCGCGCTTTCGGAAAAGAGGACGCCGTTGTTGGCGAGGATGCCGACTTTGTAGCCGAAGATCCGGGCGAAGCCGGTCACGACGGTCGGAGCGTACCGCTCCTTGAACTCCTGGAACCGGGAGCCGTCGACGGTCCGCGCGATCACCTCGCGCACGTCATACGACTTGCGGATGTCGCTGGGAATGACGCCGTAGATCGTTTTCGGATCGAGGGCCGGCTCTTCCGGCTCGATGCGCGTCTCCGGCTCGCGTTTGCCGAGCGGCAGGTTCTCGACGATGTTGCGGACGATGGCGATGGCGTCGAGATCATCTTCGGCGAAGTGATCGGCGACGCCGCTGATCCTGGTGTGCACGTCCGCGCCGCCGAGCTCCTCGGCGGTCACCTCTTCGCCGGTCGCGGCTTTCACCAGCGGCGGGCCGCCGAGGAAGATCGTGCCGGTATTCTTCACGATGACCGCTTCGTCCGACATCGCCGGGACGTAAGCGCCACCCGCCGTGCACGAGCCCATCACGGCCGCGATCTGCGGGATCTCCCGCGCGGACATGACGGCCTGGTTGTAGAAGATGCGGCCGAAGTGCTCGCGGTCCGGAAAGACCTCGGCCTGGAGCGGCAGGAAGGCGCCCCCGGAGTCGACGAGGTAAACACATGGGAGATTGTTCTGCAGCGCCACTTCCTGCGCCCGCAGATGCTTCTTCACCGTCATCGGCAAGTAGGTGCCGCCCTTGACGGTGGCGTCGTTGGCGATGATGAGACACTCCCTCCCCTGAATCCGCCCCATGCCGGTGATGATGCCGGCGGCCGGAGCGCCGTCGTCGTACATGCCGTTCGCCGCGAGCGGCGACAGCTCGAGAAACGGCGTGTCGGGATCGAGCAACGCGGCGATCCGCTCGCGCGGGGGCACCTTCCCCTGCTCTTTGTGGCGGGCCACGTACTTCGGGCCGCCACCCTGCCGCGCCGCAGCGAGGCGATGATTCAGCTCATCGACGAGCGCCTGCAATGCGGCGGCGTTCCGGCGGAATTCGTCGGACTTCGAGTCGAGGTGTGTTTGAAGAGGTTCCATCTCCGGCGCGCCAGCCTACATGCCGGTCGCGCCGGCTGCAACCGATATGAGCAGGACGGATTCTGAGTCTCGCGTTGTTGATCCGAATATGAGGTATCCATCGACTGACGAAACGTGCATCAGCGAATACGCTATCCCGGCCGCGACGGAGCATGTCTGATTCGGCTGTAGGATGGATTCTGAATCGCGCTCCGTTTACCAGGCGTCTGCATCACGAGTGCATGAGCGGTAGCCGCACCGTGACCGTCGTCCCCTCCCCACCAAACCCGGCCACGTCGATCTCGCCTCCAATCGCGTAAGCGCGTTCCCGCATGCCCAGAAGGCCAATTGACAACTGGCCGGACTTCTCGTCCTCTGTAATTCCTCTTCCGTTGTCACTGACCCTCAGAACGAACGCACGAGCGTCGACCAACATCGAGACATCGACGCTGGTAGCTCCTGCATGACGGAGGATGTTCGTCAGAGCCTCTTGAAAAATACGGAAGATCGCCGTTGACTGCTCTGGGTTCAGGGCGATGTGATCCCGAGGAGTGTCGCAGTGAACGGCGATGCCGGTCTGTTCCTTGAATTGCCTGGCCTGCCATTCAATCGCCTCCTCCAACCCGAGAACGTCGAGGACGACAGGCCGCAAGTCGGACGCGATTCTTCGGACCATATTGACCATCCCGTCGGTCATTTCCAGAATCGCTTCCAACCTCGCACGCAGATCGCCGGTTGACGACGGTTTCCCCGGTTCGCAGAGCGCTTTCTTGACGCCTTCCAAATCCCAACGCAAACTCGTCAGCGCGGCGCCCAGTTCATCATGAATCTCCCGCGCGATGCGGATGCCTTCCTCTTCCCGTGCGGAGTGAAGGCGGGCAGAAAGCGCGCGCAACTGTTCGCCTGCCGTTTTGACCGCCTCCTCGGCCTGCTTGCGGTCCTCGATATCGGTACTCGTTCCATACCACTTGACGACGTGCCCCTGATCATCGAACAGCGGCACCGTGCGTACCAGAAACCAGCGGTACTTCCCATCGGCGCCCCGCAAGCGCATTTCATCTTCATCGGGTTCACGAGCGGCCATGCTCACAAGCCACCGTTCAATGACCCTGGGAATGTCGTCGGGGTGAATCGGGCCCGTGGGATCTTCTACGTACTGCTCCAACGAAAGGCCGGCATAGTCCATCCAGCGTTGATTGAGGAAATCAACGATGCCGTCAGGCCGAAGGCTCCAGGCCATGACTGGCATTGTGTCGATGATGAGCCGAATGCGATTTTCGGCCTGCTTCACCGCTTCGGCTGCCGCCCTCCGCTCGGTAATGTCCTCAGCAATTCCTGCGAGGCGATAGACCCGGCCTGACTCGTCTTCAATGGGGAATCCACGAGCCCTTATCCAGCGAATCGATGCATCCGGCCTGACCACGCGATACTCAACATCAAAACCATGCGTGCCTTCACCCTCATCGATGGCCGCGACACGTTGACGGTCCTCGGGATGGATCGCCTCGGTAAACGAACGCGGCTCTCGATATAAACTGTCACGGGATCGCCCCCAGAGAGCCTCATACGCTGGGCTGATATAAAGCATCTCTCCGGTATCGACCGATGTCAGCCAGAACACTTCGTGACTGTTCTCGGCGATCTGACGGAAGCGCTGCTCGCTCTGATCGAGGGCCGTCGTTCGCAGCAGGATCCCTCGTCTCAGCGTGTGATTCCACGCGGACAGGCCTGCGATGAGGAGAAGCGCCGCAGCGGCGGCGTAGGCCGCGTAGGCAACGAAACGCCCATAGCTGTTGATCGTCCGGCCGAACCATTTCTCGTCGATTTGCTTCAGGTCGCCTGGCTCGATGGCAGCGAAGCCGGCGGACACAGTGCTCAGAGTTTCCACATCCCCTTTACGCACGGCCCGCCGGAGCTGATCCTGGAATATGGGGGCCGATTGGCGAAACCCGGCCGCCATTCCCATTTTGTTCAATAGGTAGAGCGCCGACGGCGCATCGACCACAAAGACGTTGATCTTATGCTGCCTGGCCGCCTCGACGATCTCGGTGTTA
>DATLWH010000542.1:0-5388 GCA_035576505.1 Thermoanaerobaculia bacterium
CCGTGCCGCGTCACTGGCCGACGCCGAGACCAGCGGCACGACCTGCGTCTCCTCACCGGCCGGAGCGGTCGTACGGCAGCCGGCGAAGAGGGCGGCCAATCCGAGAACGGCTGCCGCGCGGCGCATCAACGCGGTGTCTGCTGGGCCTGCTGCCGCTTTTCCAGCTCGGCAATCTTCGAACGGAGGATGGCCTCGTCCTTCGACTCCGGATCGAGGGTCAACGCAACGCGGTAGAGCGACAGGGCGCGGTTCGTATCCCCGCGCCTGGCCAGCACGTCGCCAAGGTGCTCGTGGACCGTGGCATCGCGCGGCAGAATGCGGGCGGCTTCGTTCAGATTCTTCTCGGCGAGATCGAGCTTGCCCTGGCGGAAGTAGGCCCAGCCCAGAGAGTCGAGATACGCGCCGTTGCCCGGCTCCAGCGTCACCGCCTTGGCCAGCATGTCCGCGGCGCGGTCGAGATTGACACCCGCGTCAGCCCACATGTAGCCGAGGTAGTTCATCGTTCCGGCATGGTCAGGATGCTTATCGAGGATGGAGAGGAACTCTTTTTCCGCGGAAGATTTGTCGCCGGAACGTTCCAGCGCGGCTCCGAGCTCGAACTGCAGATCGATCTCGTCGGGCTTCGCGCGCAGCGCGTCCCTGACCACACCGATGGCCTGGTCGTACTGATCCGCCTGGATGTATGCCTCGGCCGCGGAGATCGTATTGCGAACCCCGAACTTCGACTGCGTGGAGGCGGCCACCCGGGCGCGGTCCTTGTCTCCGGCGCGAGCGAGCATCTCGATGTAGCGCGCGTTGACGAACGGATCGGAGGCGTACTTGTCGACGAGCGGCTGCATCATGGCCACGGCGTCGCTGTAGCGCTTCTGCTTCCGCATCGCGTCGAGGGCGATGTTGATCGCCGGCGGATTCACCTTGTCGTGGAAGACGAAGAGCGGCTTGGCGGCGTCGATGGCCTGCTGAAAGTTTCCTTTCTGTAGATCGATGAAGGCGAGCTGCGTTTTGGCCAGAACCTGAACGCCTTCCGCGGCGTCGGGAAGCGCGAGCAGCGTGCGGAAGGTCTTGGCCGCGTCGTCATACTTCTTGCGGCCGATCTGAGCCAGGCCGAAACTGGCCAACACATCAGGGTCATCGGGAGTCTTCTCCAGAAGCTGCCGGTAGATGCGTTCCGCCTCGTCGAACTGCTCGAGGTCGCTCAGCGACTCGGCCAGGTAGTACTGCGTGCGCGTGTCTTTCGGATCGGCAGCGAGCAGAGCGGTGAATCGGGCGCGCGCCTGCTCAGCCTGGCCTGCCCGGAGGTAGAAGAAGGCCTGCTGCCTCTGGAAATCGAGATTAGTTGGATCGTCGTTGATCAGCGGCTGCAGGACGTCGGCGGCCTTCTGCCACTGATTCGTGCTCTGGTAAATCTCGATGAGCTGCTGGATGGCCAGGCCGAACGTGGGATCGACTTCGACCGCCCGTTCCAGATACTTGAGCGACTCGGCCCCGCGGCCGAGCTTCGTCAACACCTGCGCGTAGGCGTAATTGAGACCGCGTTGATCGGGAGCGCGCTCGAGCATCGCCGCCAGAACCTTCTCGGCCTCGGCCGGACGCCCGCCGGCGGTGTAGATCTGCGAGATGGCCATACCGGTGGCCAGGTCGTCGGGATAGATGCGGAAGGCGTTCTGGAGATGAACCAGCGCTTCGTCGACCTTGGCCTTGTCGGTGCCGGCGCGGTCGAGCAATACGCGGCCGAGAAGCCGCTCGGCATCGTAGAAGTTCGGCTGGACAGCGACGACTTTGCGAAGCTCCGATTCCGCGGCGTCGATCTTCGAAGCATCGACGAGGATGAGCGCCCGCTCGTACAAAACGACGGCGTTCTGTGGATTCCTGGCCACGATCTTGTCGATGCGGGAAAGGGCCTCATCGTAGCGCCCATCGTCAGCGGCGAGCTTGGCAAGGATGAACTCGTAGGGGTCGTCCGTAAGGTCCTGGGCACCGGCCGCCACGCTGAACGCCAGGAGCGCCAGCAGCAGTAACACGCACTTCTTCATCAATCTCATGGTCATCACTCGGCAGAAGGGAACACAGTCAACGGACGCCGCATTCTGTAAGTTCTCCTCCGCATCTCACTCACGAACTGACGGGCCGTGTCAAAGCCCGTTTCGTGCCACATTTGTGTTAAAAGCAACGTCAAAGGAACGTTAGGGAATCGTGAGTCTGGAGAGGATCGAGATCACACCGTTCGCGGTGATCGCGGGCGAAATCCTGCAACAGCGGAGGACCGGATCGCTGACGATCGTCAACGAAGCGCTGCGGAAAACGCTCTACTGGGCGCAGGGGGAGCTGGCGATGATCACCTCGGTGGCACCGGAGGACTCGCTTGCCGACTTCCTCGTACGGCGCGGTGCCATCCCCCCCGACCGGGCCCGGGCGCTCGCGGCCGCCGATCCGGCCGATGCCGCCGCGAAGTTCCACGAGTCGGGCCTGCTGGACATGTCGGCGCGCCAGACGCTGCTGCGCGAATGGATGACCTCGCAGTTCGTCTCGCTCTTTTCTCTGAATGAGGGAACGGCCGCCTTTAACGACGACCACGCCATCGAGCCTGAAAAGCGCATTTTTCTGCAGTCGACTCTGGCGGTGATCCTCGAAGGCATCCGCGCAATCACCAACGGCCTCGTGTTGCGCCGCTCCCTCGGCGATCTGAAGCGCGAAATCGAGCCGGCCAAAGATGCGCGCGGCATGCTCGACAACATCCCTCTGACCGACGCGGAACGGAAGATCGCCGATGCCCTGCGGGAACCGCAGCCGATCGAAACGTTCCTGAAGCATTTCACGAACGACTCCGTGACCGCGGCGCGCGTCGTCATCGCCATGATGGTCGTCGGAATCTTTGACCTCGTCGATCACACCAGGCGGCCGGCGCCGGCGATGGACGACAGCGACATGCAGCGCGATCTCGAGTTGCTGGTGGCCATCGGCTCGAACGATCAACGGTCGTTGCGGGCCGTCGCTTTTTCGCGGCGGCTACCCTCGATGAATCACTATCAGGTGCTCGAGGTGCCCAAGGCCGCCTCCCGCGCGCAGATCGTCGCCTCCGCGGAGGAAAAGAAGCGCCAATACAACCCGGCCACCTATCCCCCCGTGCTGAAAGACGCGCTGACCGCCATCAACCGGCGTTTCGACGAAGCGGTTTCGACTCTCGACCATCCGGCGCGGCGGCAGGCTTACGACAGACTGCTGGAACAGAAGGTGACCCGCGGCAGCGATGATCTGCAGCGTCGCGCGGCCCAGCGAACGATCGCCAACCAGAATTTCCAACGCGCCCGGGAGCTCAGCGCGACCGGCGACTATTACGGTGCGATCGTCCTGCTGAAGCAGGCGGTCAGTTTCGCGCCCGACCACGCCGAGGCCTGGCATCTCCTCGGCGCTTGCCAGGAACGCAATCCCAAATGGCGGCGTGACGCCGCGGAGAGCTTTCAGCGCGCCCTCTCCCTCGATCCGAATTCGGCCGAGGTCATGATCTCGCTGGGCGATCTCTATCGCACCGAGGGGATGACCGCCCGCGCCCAGAGCTGCTACGAGGACGCGCTGAAGATCTCCCCCGAACATCCGGAGGCGAAGAGCAGGCTGACGGCGATCAAGAAGCGGTAGGCTTTCGTGGATTAGTGGATTAGTGGATTAGTAGATTAGAACGGAGGCCTCGGTCTGGCGATCCTGATCCACTAACGCGTGGGTGGATCAGTGGATCAGTGGATCAGTGGATCAGAACGGAAGCCTCGGTCTGGCTGTTCTAATCCACTGATCCACTGATCCACTAATCTACTCTCGACCTCGACCGAGAGGCACGGCCGTACCGGCCTATCGCATATCTTCCGGCTTGTTATCGGCCAGCTCGTCTCGCTGATCGCCGGACGGACGTTTCGGCGAATTCTCGCCGCTGTGCTCCTCGCGGCCGGCACCCTCGTAGCCGAGGGCCTCCCCGCCGCGGATCACGTCGATATGCTGCATGTCTTCTTCAGTAGCGCCTTTTTCGTCTTCACTCATGCAGTTACTGCTGAGCAAGGATCGAGCCGTGATTTGGCGCCGTAATCCCATTCCGCGTGACTCACGTTCCGGTCGGGCCGGAATCACGGAAACCACCGCCGGGCGAAACGCCCGGCGGGAGCGGGCAGGGATGCCTGCTCACGTTCGGAACCCGCTACATCAGCTCGCGCATGATCTGATCGAGCGCCTCTTTCGGCGGGCGCGTTTCGGCCTCGTTCAACGACCAGAGGGGCTTATCGCTCATGTTCAGGAGGCTGATGAAGCTCTTTTTCTCGGGGCGGAGGTAGATGAGACCGGTGAGCATGGCACCGTCTTCGATCGCTTTGTGCGAGCGTTGCAGGGCCTGCACCGCGTTCGATGGGTCGTAGTCTTCTTCCAGCTTCTTGAGGAGAATCCGGGATCCGTCGTGGAGGGTGACTTCGCGAACCGTGCCCGGCTCGTAATCAATGTCGATCTGCTCATACGACTGGACGAAGCCGATCTGGTGCAGAAGCTCGTCGTGCTCCTTCGAGTAGGTGTAACCCTTCGTCGAGCCGTCGTGGTTATTGAAGGTCACGCAGGGAGAGATGACATCGATGACGGCCAGGCCGTCGTGGGCGATGGCGGCTTTGAGGATGTTCACCATCTGCTTCGGATCGCCGGCGTAGCCGCGGGCGACAAAGCCGCAGCCGAGCTCCACGGCCAGAGCGCAGAGGTCCATCGGCGGAAGGTCGTTGATGACGCCCGTCTTCAGCTTCGAGCCCTCATCGGCCGTGGCGGAGAATTGGCCTTTCGTCAGGCCGTAAACGCCGTTGTTCTCGATGATGTAGATGAGCGGGATGTTGCGGCGGACGAGGTGCATGAACTGCCCGAGGCCAATCGACGCCGTGTCGCCGTCGCCGGAGACGCCGATGCTGATCAGATGATGGTTGGCCAGCATCGCCCCCGTGGCCACGGCCGGCATGCGGCCGTGAACGCTGTTGAAACCATGCGCACGACCGAGAAAGTACGCCGGTGTCTTCGAGGAGCAGCCGATGCCGGAGAACTTGGCCACCTTCTCCGGCTTCACGTTCATTTCGTAGAACGCGCGGACGATCTGGTTGCTGACCGCATCATGGCCGCAGCCGGCGCAGAGCGTCGACTTGCCGCCCTGGTAGTCGAGGGCCTTCAGGCCGAGCCGGTTTTCCTTCGGCGGAGCCGCTTCGTTGGGGAGTTTGAGAACGCTTTCCGCCATGACTTAGTCCTCCGCGATCGTATGCGTCGCCGCTTCGGCACCGAGGCCGATACGAACGACGCGCGTGCCATCGTTTTCCATCTGCAGCAGTGAATTCGTGATCGACCGCGCGTCGCAGGGCAGACCGGTGTAGTGCAGTATCTTGCGCA
>DATLWH010000543.1:0-5375 GCA_035576505.1 Thermoanaerobaculia bacterium
GGGCGGCAGGGTACGGACACGGCAACAGGAATCCGTCCTCGGTGGCCAGCTGGTGATAGTGGATGATCACCGGGTCGGTCTCCGCGAATCCGGCCGGCGGCGTGAGGTGTGTGGCGTTGATCTGATAGTTCATCTCAGCCGGAAGATCGGCGCACGGCAGGCCTGTCTCAGCCAGTGCCAGGGCAAGACTGGCCTGGTGCATATGCCGCTGGCACGGCGCGGCGAGCTCGGGACGGTCGGCCAGGATCTGGTTGTACTTCCGCCATGCCGGCGACAGCGTGCGGGCCATCGCCGTCGGAATGACCACGACGCCGCTGTTGAAATACGGAATCATCGGCGTGCCGCTGAGCGGCGCGATGCGGGAGCGGGGAGGCTTGGCGATCCCGAAATGTGTGAATAGCCGCTCGAATACGTCGTCGCTGACCGTCGGCGTCGGCGCTACTCTCGCCTGAAAAGCATCGGCGGTCATGTACGGCAGCGGGTCGCGGACGATGATGACGTCGCAGTCGAGGAGGAAGAGGATCTCCTGCGGCTCCTCGAGCAATGACTCGAGGAGCTGGAGCTTGTTTGCCGTTGGATTGGCGGGGTGAAAACGCGAAACGGTGCGAACCTCGGCACCCAGCGCTTCGATCGCCGCGCGCGCACCCGGTTCGAGTGGACCGACGCCGCACACGACCACGCGGGCGCCGGCGAGCGCACCGCCGAACCAGCGTAGCGAACGGAGCAGCCGGATCGCCTGCGTGAGCAATTGACAGGTGTTCTCGGTGAGCAGCCCGACCACGACGTCGGCCGCTCGGACGGGTCCGGGCATAGGGGTGTGGAGGATACTGAAGATCGCTGATGAAAATGAAAATCATCTGTATCCATCCCCGCCTCGGCGGTTACTCCAGCCACCATTTCAATGAGGCCCACGGATTCATCGAAGAGTTTGCCCGGCGTGGGAGACGATTCGTTCTGCTGGTCAACATCCATGCCCCGGCGCGGATCGTGGCCGAGCTCGGGGCCCTCGCTGTGCTGGACGACCCCACGTTCCGCATGGAATGGAGTTTCGAGGAGCGCAGCCGCCGCTTCCTCGAAATGCTCCACAAGGAGATTGACGGCCGGCTGGCCGCGGGCGATTGCGTTCTGATCACCGTTTCCACGCAGCTCGAAGCGCATGCACTCACGCGCTGGCTGCAGGATCTTCCGCGCCGGAAAAAACCGTGGATCGTGATTCTTTTTCTCAGCGACCGCTGGAATCGCGCCGGGCGTGACGAATACGGGCGTCAGATCGCCGAGTTCGAGTCGCTCAGGTCGGCCATTGCCAGCCTCACCGTGGACGATGCGCGCAGGATCATCTTCTGCACCCTCACCAGTCTCCTGGCCGAGGAATTGCGCGAATTGCTCGGTACGACGGTCGACGTCGCGCCGATGCCGCTCGCCTACGGCGAACCGCGGTCACACAGGGCGGACAAGCGCGTCTCCCCTACTCCACGCGTGGCCATCCTCGGAGGCACACGCCGGGAAAAGGGCTCTTGTCTGATTCCCGATATCGTTCGAGCCTGCCGGCCGCGGGTGGATGTCGAATTCCTGATCCACATCACCAACAACACGTTGACCGCCGAAGAGGCCAAACGGCTGGCGCTCGTTGCCGAAGAGCCGGGTGTGTCGGTCATCCGGGAAGCGCTCCCCTGGCCTGACTACGAGGCGGCGCTCGACAGCGCCGACATCGTTCTCTTCCCCTACGAGGTGATCCCGTATCGCAAGAGAACGTCCGGGGTCTTTGCGGAGGCCGTAGCGTGCGGCAAGCCCGTCGTTGCCACGGCCGGCACATGGATGGCGGAGCAGATCGAAGCCGGCCGGGCCGCGGGGACCATCGCGGAAGACCTCCGTCCCGACTCCATCGCCCGCGCGATCGCGCAGTGCGTGGCAGAGTTGGAATCCCTACGGCGCTCCGCCGAGGCGCTGCGCTTCGCATGGAGAGAGACGATGTCGCTTCCCGCATTCGTCGACTTCATGGAAGCGCAGATCGCACGCCGCTCGCAGGATGAGAAAACGGCTCGCCCGTTTTTCTGGCCGTGGTGAGTGCCTCAACGAATCATCGCCAGTGAGGCTCGGCAGCTCTCACAGTGGATTCGCGGACGCCGTGTAACGTCGAGAGCCGAAGGCGCATGAGCGGGCGGTTCTCGCGCTGAAGTTAAGCGTTTTCATAAGTTTCCCTGACCCATTCATGAAAATAATCCACTGCTCGGCGAGAACCAACGCCCCCTCATCCGCCTTCGGCACCTTCTCCCCCCGCTGAAAAGCGCGGTGGGGAGAAGGGCGCTCGACGAACACTGTGTCTGGCGATTCCCTATGGCTGGTGAGAAATGCGGTTAGCATTGCCGCGCTTTCTGAACGTCACCTGAGAGAGGTCATCGATGCGCCAGCGCCTCACCTGCATCCTCGCGGTCTTGCTTTCACTCGCAGTCTTTCTCAACGCTCAATCGACGAAGAAAGAGGCGGAAGCCGCTTCGGCGAAGAAGGGGGAGCCTTCCTCCTCCTCGGACGCGAAAGAGAAGGAATCGAAATACGGCGAGAAGACGTTCGCCGGCATCGAGCTCCGGCCCATCGGTCCCGCTCTCACCTCCGGCCGCATCATCGATCTGGCCGTCGATCCGCGCGACGCGCGGGTCTGGTACATCGCCACGGCCGGTGGCGGCGTCTGGAAGACGACGAACGCCGGCACCAGCTTCACGCCGCTCTTCGACGATCAGAAGTCGTTCTCGATCGGCTGCGTGACCATCGACCCCCACGACTCCCTCGTGGTCTGGGTAGGTTCGGGCGAGAACAACAGCCAGCGCTCGGTGTCGATGGGAGACGGCGTCTACAAATCGATCGACGGCGGGAAAAGCTGGAAAAACGTCGGCCTGGAGAAGTCCGAGCACATCTCGAAGATCGTCGTCGATCCCCGCGACTCCAACGTCGTCTATGTCGCCGCGCAGGGGCCGCTGTGGGCGCCAGGCGGAGAGCGCGGTCTCTACAAAACCACCGACGGCGGCAAGACGTGGAAGGACGTCCTCACCATCAGCGAGAACACCGGCGTGACCGACGTGGTGCTCGACCCTTCCAATCCCGACATCCTCTACGCCTCGGCGTATCAACGCCGCCGTCACGTCTTCACGCTCATCGACGGCGGCCCCGAGGCCGCCATCCACAAGTCCACCGACGGCGGCAAGAGCTGGACGAAGTTGAAGGAAGGGCTGCCGAAGGAGGACATGGGACGCATCGGCCTGGCCATCGCGCCGCACAATCCGAAAACGATCTACGCCACGATCGAGTCGACGCGCAAAGCGGGCGGCTTCTTCGTCTCGAAAGACGGCGGATCTTCCTGGAAGAAGGTCAACGATTACTCCGCGCCGGGCGCGCAGTATTACGGCGAGATCTTCGTCGACCCGAACGACGACGACCGGATCTACTCGGCCGACGTCTGGGTGCGCGTATCCGACGACGGCGGCAAGACGTGGCGCAAGCTCGACGAGAAGTGGAAGCATCCGGACAACCATGTCGTCTGGATCGATCCGGCCGGCAGCGACCATCTGCTCATCGGCTGCGACGGCGGCCTCTATGAATCGTTCGACCGTGCCGAGTCGTGGAACTTCAAGGCCAATCTGCCCATCACCCAGTTCTACCGCGTGAGCGCCGACGACGCCCTCCCCTTCTACAGCGTCTACGGCGGCACGCAGGACAACTTCAGCCTCGGCGGTCCGGCGCGGACGACGGACGCGAAGGGCATTGCCAATGCGGACTGGTACGTCACGCAGGGAGGCGACGGTTTCCGCTCCGTCCCTGATCCGAAGGACTCGAACATCATCTACTCCGAATCGCAGAACGGCGGCCTGGTGCGCTTCGACAAACGCACCGGCGAAGGGCTCGACATCCAGCCGCAGCCGACAGGCAGCATGGATCCGCTGCGCATGAACTGGGACTCGCCGATCATCGTCAGCCCGCACGAGAGCAACCGCGTCTACTTCGCCGCGCAGTATCTCTTCCGCAGCGACGATCGCGGCAACACCTGGAAACCGATCAGCCCCGATCTGACCCGCCATATCGACCGCGACACCCTTCCGGTCATGGGACGCGTATGGGGCGTCGACGCCGTGGCCAAGGGGTCATCGACGTCGTGGTACGGCAACATCGTCTCGCTCGCCGAGTCACCGCTGCAGGAGGGATTGATCTACGTGGGCACCGACGACGGCCTGATTCAGGTCACCGAAGACGGCGGCGCCCACTGGCGGAAAATCGATCACGTCGGCGGCGTGCCGGACATGTCGTATGTGTCGCGCCTCGAGGCCTCGCAGCACGACGCCAACGTCGTCTACGCGGCGTTCGACAACCACAAGGTCGGCGACTTCAAACCGTACGTGCTGAAGAGCAGCGACCGCGGGAAGACGTGGACGTCGATCGCGGGCGATCTGCCGCCGCGCGGCAGCGCCTACGCGCTCGTCGAGGATCGCGTCGATCCGAAGCTCCTCTTCCTTGGCACCGAGTACGGCCTCTTCGCCTCGCAAAGCGGAGGCTCATCGTGGATTCCGTTGAAAGGGAACTTCCCGACCGTGGCCGTGCGCGACCTCTGGTTCCAGAAGCGGCACGACGATCTCGTCATCGCTACCTTCGGCCGCGGCTTCTGGGTGCTCGATGACGTCCAGCCGCTGCGTACCATGACGCCGGCGGTGGCCGGCAGCGAAGCCACGCTCTTTCCCGTGCGCGACGCGGAGCTCTATGTGGAGCGGGCGCAGCTCGGCCTGCCCGGCAAGACCTTTCAGGGCCAGGCCTACTTCACCGCACCGAACCCGCCGTTCGGCGCCGTCTTCACCTACTACCTGAAGGACGAACTGAAGAGCCGCCGCAAACAGCGTCAGGAGGCGGAGGCGAAGATCGATAAGGACAAGAGCAATGAGCCCGGGCACGCCCAGCCGCCGTATCCGACGCTGGAACAACTGCGTGCCGAAGACCGCGAGCTCGAGCCGGCGGTCGTGATGATCGTGTCCGATGAAGAAGGAAACGTCATCCGCCGCGTGACCGGTCCGGCCAAGGGAGGCTTCCATCGTGTGGCCTGGGATCTCCGCTATCCGCCGCCGTCGCCAATCGAGCTGAAGGAACCAGAGCCGGACGTCTTCCAGCCGCCGCCGGGCGGTCCGCTCGTCGCCCCCGGCAAGTACACGGTGCGCATCGTCAAGCGCATCGACGGCGTGGAAACGGCGCTCGGACAGCCGCAGAACTTCAGCGTCGTGCCGCTCTATCTCTCGATCATGAAGGAAAGCGACCGGGCCGCCGTGCTCGACTTTCAGAAGAAGGCCGCCAGCCTGCAGAGGACGATGATGGGCGCCAGCCGCGTCACGCAGGAAGCGCTGACG
>DATLWH010000544.1:0-7508 GCA_035576505.1 Thermoanaerobaculia bacterium
GGCCTTCGGCGCCATCGAGAAGACGCCGATCGAACCGCGTACGGTGCGTGCCAGCGACCACAAGCTGACGCGCGAGATCCTCGACATCGATCAGGGCCTCAGCGACGAGAACATCAACGAGTCCTGGCACGACCTGCAGCAGATCAAGGAGCAGTCGCAGCAGATGTTCGAGCTGGGCCTGTTACCGCTCGACGTGAAGGCGCGCATCGAAACGCTTTACTGGGAAATCGCCGAGAAACTGCAGAGCATCATCGCGCACATGGATCCGGACGAAGTACCCGAGGATCTGCGCACGCTCAACATCGAGCTGGCCGATCAGCACATCTGCAATTTCTCCGTGTTTCAGTCGCTGCTCGACCACTGGGCGCTCGGTCAACTCTTCCCGATCGTGCCGATCCATCGGCTCAACGAGAAGCCGCAGCTCGAGTCGACGCTGGTCGACATTACCTGCGACTCGGACGGCAAGGTCTCGAAGTACATCGATCGGAACGACGTCCGCGAGACGCTCCCCCTCCACGAGCTGCGCGACGGAGCGCCGTACTACCTGGGCATCTTTCTCACCGGCGCGTACCAGGACATCATGGGCGATATCCACAATCTCTTCGGCCGTGTGAACGAGGTGCACGTCTTTCTGGACGCTGACGAAGAGAGCGGCTTCTACATCGAGGAAGAGATTCCCGGGCAGACCATCGGCGAGGTGCTGGCCATGACGCAGTACGACTGGCGCGATCTCGAGAAGCGGATGAAGACGCAGATCGATGCCGCCATCAAGCAGGACATCGTCCGTCCGAACGAGGGGATGCGCCTGCTCCAGGAGTTCGAGCGCGGGCTCAAGGACCAGACGTACCTGAGCATCGACTGAGGCGATCGTCTACCGGTCGTAGAATAGTTGCCATGGGACGCCTCGTCGTTGGACGATCATCCGATGAGATTCTTCAACTCGCATCGGATTTCTTCATGAAGAAGGATGATGTCCATCTCACTATGCGGCGTGTCACCGAGCGCTTGCGTGAAGAAAATATCCCCCACGCGATCATCGGCGGCATGGCGATCGGACTTCACGGCTTCTTGCGTGTGACGAAGGATGTTGACCTTCTTACGACGAAGGAAGGCCTCGATCGCATCCACGAACGTCTCATCGGCCGAGGCTTCGTTCCGGCGTTCCCAGGCGCCCGCAAGCGTCTGCGGGACACGGCGACAGGTGTGTTGATTGACATCATTACAACCGGCGAGTACCCAGGCGACGGCAAACCGAAAGCTGTCCGGTACCCGGATCCCGCCGATTCCGTTGAGCTTGACGGCTACGCAGTCCTCTCGCTACCTCGCCTGATCGAAAGCAAGATCGTTACAGGAACGACAGTCGATTACCGTCAGCTTCAGGACCTTGGCGATGTGCAGGCGATCATCCGCGAGCTCAAGTTGCCCCGGTCATTTGGCGAACAACTCGATCCTACCGTGCGTAGTGAATTCGATCGGCTGTGGCACCTCGCTCAGAAGCACGACCCCGAGTTCGACTAACGCCTATCCGTCGTGGTCCTCGAAGTGCGTGAGCTTGCGGAACTCCTGATAGCGGTCGTACACGTCGTTGAGGGTGATCTCGCGCAGGCGGTCGAGCGAGAACTTCTCGACGGTGAATGAGGCCAGCACGCTGCCGAAGATGATGGCGCGGCGGAGATCGCGGTCGGTCACTTCCGTGCGTGAGGCCAGATAGCCGAGGAAGCCACCGGCAAAAGTGTCGCCGGCGCCTGTCGGATCGAAGACCGCTTCGAGCGGATAAGCGGGCGCGGCGAAGACCGCATCGGGCGTGATCATCATGACTCCGTACTCTCCGCGCTTGACCACGAGCGTTCGCGGACCGAGGGCCAGGATCTGCCGCGCTCCCTTGATCAGGTTTGCCTCTTCCGTGTATTCCCGTACCTCGGCTTCATTGATGACGACGAGGTCGACCTCCCGGAGAATGCGCGTCAGCGATTCCTTCGCCGTAGCGATCCAGAGGTTCATCGTATCGAGCGCCACGACACGTGGACGGTGGCATTGCCGCAGCACCTCCATCTGCAGGTCGGGCTGGATGTTGGCGAGGAACAGCACCTCGGGACTGCGGTGCCTTTCACCGAGCCGCGGTTTGAAATCGGCAAAGACATTGAGCTGCGTGTCGCGGGTCTTGGCGACATTGAGATCGAAGCCATACTCGCCGCTCCAGAAAAACGTCTTCGCCCCAGCGACGCGTTGCAAACCGTCGAGGTTGACCTTCCTGCCGCGGAAGATTGCCAGATCCTCTTCCGTGAAATCGTCTCCTACGACCGCCACGAGATCGACCTCGGAGAAGAATGAGGCCGCCACGGAAAAGTACGTTGCCGATCCGCCGAGGCAGCGGTCGACCTTTCCGAAGGGAGTCTGAATCGCGTCGAACGCGACGCTGCCGACTACGAGGATGCTCATGAGTTCTCCTGGCGCGAGTTGCGCGGGCGGAGAGTAGCGGGATTGAGGAATATGCGCAACCCGATTGGTTTGCACAATGTGAGCTTGAAGGCACGGAGGCTACGTGTGGCAAATTGGAGGCGGTTTGCAGCTCACTCTAGCGCGAGAGTCTCAAAGAGTTCATCGAAGGCTTCTCGTGTTGCCGTCGACACGTCATTGAGAATCTCCGTTCTTGTCGGATGAAAGAACAGCGTCGCGATCACTTTCTCGAAAGACGCATTCTTCGATAGCTCCAGTCGTTCCCTGAACATTCTCAGATCAGCGCCATCGAAAAGGTCCTGCATGATTCGCCGTTTACGGCCTCGCGAAGGAATCAAAAACAAGTGGTTGCGCCCAAGTTCGTCGCCGAAAGCATTTATAGCGTCAGCTTGCGCACGCTGCCCTTCGTCATCGCAGTCCCACAACGCCACAAACGATACCCGCCAAGCCATCATCAATGAAATATAATATTTCACAGAGCTCGCTCCGACACTCGGTAGGGCGGTGATATTGCGACCTCGTTTGAATAACTCTATCGAATAATAATCATAAACTCCCTCAGTGATGATTACTCGGTAGGCCGTAAGATCGAGCAAGAACGACTTAATCTGAAGCGCATCTATTACTGGCTGAAAGGCCGATCGCCGCTCCACGATATTGCCTTCATGTTGATGAATCGGGATAAGTTTGATATCGCCGTTAGCATCCTTGTCAGCAACCTTGATGCTGCTGAGAGGAATCAGTTCTGGATCAAGCAAATAGTGCGAGTGGGTACAATAAATGACACAGTTTTGGCGAGCGAGGTAACGAAGTTTTGCGCATAACTTCGTTTGCGCTGACGCATGTAAGTACGAACCCGGTTCATCGAGAAGATAGATTGTTGAATCGCTGTCAAAAACCACCTTCGGGTTGAACTCGAGCTTCATGACGAAATTGAAGAACCAAAAAAAGCCCTTGCTTCGGTCACGGATGAAGAAATAATGCTCATCGCCGGAGGCGTCTTTCTCTACGACATCGAGTTTCAAATAATGACGGCTTTGCACAGGCGGAGCACTAGCTGCGGGTGTGGCCTCACCCGTCGCGACGGGCTGTACTGCCACAGCTACAGCACTTGTTTCAACTTCGTATTCAATAGAGATTTCGAGCGCGTCGGAGTCATCGAGGCGAAAATTCTGCCACTCTCTGGTCAGCGTGGCGTTAAGGTGTTTTTTTACCTTAGCGAGGACGCTCTTTCGTTGACGTTCTTCGAGCGCCGGTAACTGATATACGGAAAGGTTCTTGTCTGTTCGTGTGAACAGCCGTTCCATGATTGCCAGCCAGCCGGCCGGTTGCCTCTGTGGGTCGCCAATCTCAATTTTTTCATCGACTGAATCGCGAAAGTCGTCAAAGAATAAAATGTATGGTGCGCTTGAGAGTATGTAGCGCGCTAACAGATCGGTAAAATCATCGGCCCCTTCGAAAGGTGTCGTGGAAATCACGTATTTACGCGTCGTAAGGTTCCGTGTAATCGTAAGTAATTCAGGAAAGTGTTTGCGCTTGCGGCGCAGACGTGCAGCGATTGAGGCATCATGACCATGGCTACTAATGTCGTCAAGTGCCTCAAGCAGTTCGTCAGATGATACGCGAAGAACGGCAGTGATAAGTGACGATGACGAGGCTGTTTGGTAAAGATTCGCAGTGTCTTTAAGATGTCGGCCGCGATCATTCAAAGTGTCATTGTAGGAATCGAATGCGAAGATCGCGTGCAGTATAGTGGTCTTGCCCGACTCATTAACGCCGATAATAGGCACGAGACGGTTGCGCGAAACGTCGATCGTGAGCGGTCCCGAGATCGCACGGTAGTTCTGGATGACGAAGCGTTCGTATTGCAATCTGAAGCCTAGCTAAGCTATAGGGCCGGAATTGTAGCAGACAGCGATCCAGAACGCGACCAGATGGCGAGAGTGAGAGGGCTTGTGTCGGAGCGAATGGCGAATTCGACGGGCCCGAGCGACGCGCACGAGAGGCGAAGGTTCAGATGAATTGGGCGGATCGACCGACCTAGACGACGTACTTGCGAATGATCGGCGCAAGGTCATGCTTCACACGCGCCGGAATCGCCGAAGGCTGCGTGATGATGGCGTACTGCAGCGCGCTGGCACAGACGCAGTCGCGCGCACGGTTCGCGGCCGGGACGATCGCGTTACGGAGGATCTTCTGCGCGGTCTCGGCGTTCTTTGCCAGATAGGCGAGGACCGTTTCGACGCTGACATCCTCGTGCGTCTCGTGCCAGCAGTCATAGTCGGTGACGAGGGCCATGGTCGCATAGCAGATCTCCGCTTCCCGGGCCAGCTTCGCTTCCTGGAGGTTGGTCATGCCGATGACGTCGACGCCCCAGGAGCGGTAGAGGTTCGACTCTGCGCGCGTCGAGAACTGCGGCCCTTCCATGCAGAGATAAACGCCCCCTTCGTGGACGCGCGCTCCCACCTCGTGAGCCACCTTGCTCATCGTCAACGACGTGCCGGTACAGACCGGATCGCCGAAGCCGACGTGCGCGACGATGCCGTTTCCGAAGAAGGTGTCGGGGCGGTGGCGCGTCCGGTCGATGAACTGGTAGGGGAAGACGATATCGGTCGGCGCGTACTCCTCTTTCATCGAGCCGACGGCGCTGGCGGAGAGGATTGTGTGAACGCCGAGGAGTTTGAAGCCGAAGAGATTGGCGCGATAGTTCAACTCACTCGGCGTGAGGCGGTGGCCGCGTCCATGCCGCGAGAGAAAGGCCACGCCCACCCCGTCGATCTCCCCGATGACATAGGAGTCGGAAGGGTCGCCGAATGGCGTCTCGATCTTGCGCTCGTCGAGGACGGTCAGCCCCTCCATCTGATACAGGCCGGAGCCCCCGATGATGCCGATGGCCGCGTCGTTCATTGCGTGCTCAATTCCCGTGACATTCCGAATCGCTTCAACGAGTCGTCGATGGCCTTTGCCACTCGAATGGCCAGTTCCACCGCCGCCAGGCCGTCTTCACCGCTCACGAGAGGGCGCATGCGCGTGCCGATACACTCGATAAATGCTTCGAGCTCGGCGCGCAAGGGCTCTTTCTTCGTCACATTCAGATCAATGGGCACGATCGACTTGCCATCGAGACGATAGCCCTTCACTTCCTGTTCTTTCGTGTCGATCGAGATGTAGGCCTCGCGGCTGAAAAAACGGATCTTGCGTACACGATCCTGCGAGACGCGGCTGGCCGTCAGGTTGGCGACGGCGCCGTTCTCGAATTCGAGACGGACGTTGGCGATGTCGACGTTCTCGGTCAGCACAGCCACGCCCACGGCGCGGACGTCAACGACGCGCTGGCCGAGCAGCGAGAGGACGAGGTTGAGGTCGTGAATCATCAGGTCGAGAAGGACGTCGATGTCGAGCGAGCGCCCGACGAAGACGCCCAGCCGTTCAGCGACGATGTAGCGGGCGCCGTGGATGAATGGCTCGGCGGCGATGATGGCCGGGTTATAGCGCTCCACATGGCCGACCTGTAGTATCCGCTGCCGCGAGCCGGCCAGGTCGATGAGACGCCGCGCTTCGTCGGCCGAGGGCGTGATTGGCTTCTCGACCATCACGTCGCAGCCTGCCTCGAGCAGCTCACGGGCGATGTCAAAGTGGGTCATGGTCGGCGTGGCCACGACCGCGCAGTCGATCTCACGCGCCAGAGCGGCCACGGAGTCGAATCGTTTCAGCTTGAGGTTCTGGGCAAGCTCCGCGGCGACGGCGTCGTCAGTCTCGACGAAACCGGTCACCTCCGCTTCCGGCATCTCGGTGAGGATGCGCGCGTGCAGCCGCCCCAAGTAGCCGGTGCCGACGACGCCGACCCTCATCGAATGATGCCCCTCTTCGACGCGCGCACGAATTCAACCAGATACCTGGCCTCAGGGTAGAGCCCCAGCTCCTCTTCGATCTTCTTGAGGGCTTCGTCTACGTTCAGTTTCGAACGGATGAGGATGCGGTAGGCGCGCTCGAGGGCCTCGACCGTCTCTTTGGAAAACCCTTTGCGCTCCAGACCGATCGTGTTGATGCCGTACGAGCGGTTGTCGCGGCGGGCCACCGTCTTCGCATACGGCATCACGTCCTGCGTGATCATCGAGCCGCCGCCGACGAAGGCGTGCTCCCCGACCCGGCAGAACTGGTGCACGGCGCTGAACGCGCCGATCGTGGCGAAGTCCGCGATTTCCACATGCCCGGCCAGCGTGGCGTTGTTGGCGAAAATTGTGTTCGAGCCGACGTGGCAGTCGTGGGCTACATGCGAGTACGCCATGAAGTAGTTGTCGGAGCCGATCGTCGTCTTGCCGCCGCCGCCGACGGTGCCTCGGTTGATGGTGACGAACTCCCGAAAGATGTTGTCGTTGCCGATGGCCAGCTCGGTGTGCTCGCCCCCGTACTTGAGATCCTGCGGGGGGCCGCCGATCGAACCGTGACCGTAGAACTGATTGCGCTCGCCGATGTTGGTTGGCCCTTCGATGCGCGTGAACGGCCCGACGACGCAGCCGCTGCCGATGGTGACGTTCGCCCCGATGACTGCATAGGCGCCGACGACGACGTCAGGGGCCAGGACGGCGTTGCCGGTGATAACCGCGGTGGAATGGATCTCAGCCATCGTGCTCACTCCGGCCTGTCGATCAGCACGCTGAACAGCTCCGCTTCCGCGACCAAGAGCCCATCGACGGTAGCCTTGCCATGGATCTTCACCGACGAGGAGCGGCGGTGCAGAACGACGCACTCGAGGCGGAGTTGATCGCCCGGGACGACGGGACGGCGGAAGCGCGCTTTGTCGACGCCGCCGAAGAGAAAGAGCTTCTTTTCGCGGTCCGGCATGTCGCGCAGGCCGAGGATGGCGGCGCACTGCGCCATGGCCTCGACGATCAGCACGCCCGGCATGACCGGGGCTCCCGGAAAGTGCCCCTGGAAGAACTGTTCATTGGCCGAGACGTTCTTCAGGCCGACGATGCGCTTCCCGTCCTCGATCTCGACCACGCGGTCGACGAGCAGCATCGGGTAGCGATGCGGCAGCAGTTTCATGA
>DATLWH010000545.1:0-5926 GCA_035576505.1 Thermoanaerobaculia bacterium
CCATCGAGTGGATCGCCCTCGGTGCGTCGGCGGCGGCGGTCGTCCCGCTGGCATTGACCTTCCCATTTCCCGACCGAAGCTTCGCCGCACCCTGGTCGTCGCTTGCCCTTCCCCTGCTGCGCGACGGTCTCGTGTCACCGAACCTCTTCCACCTCGCGGCCCGGCCGCTGGCGGTCGCGGTGCCGTTCGCGATCGTTCTGGCGGCCATCCTTCTGACGTCGAAACGAAAGGCGGTCTTCGTCGCGCTCGGCGCGGCGCTCCTGTTCGCGCTCGGCGCGCTGGCGCCGGCGCCGACACTCACGGACCGGCTGCGGCTCGGCTATGTCGAAGAGGTCTACTTCGAACAGCCGGGCGCGATGTCGCGCGCCGTCGGGGGGCTGCCGGTGCCGCCGCGCGCGATCGCGCGGGCGCGACACGAAGCGATGCTGCCGCCTACGTCGTGGCCGTTCTGATGGCGGCGCGCGGCGTCGGGTCGCGGAAGATCCGGTGCGACCAGACGTGCTTCTTGTGCAGCTTGTAGAGCGCCATCGTCTTCAGGATCTCCAGCCCGTAGCGCACGGAGCGCCAGAAGCCGATCTGCGAGGCCTCATCAAAGTACCGCGTCGAGATCGGCACCTCGCGGATGCGCATCCCCCTGGCCACGCCCTGGGCGATGATCTCCGTATCGAAGACGAAGTCGTCCGAATTCGCCTCGAAGTTGATGGCATCGAGGTACCTCTTCGAGTAGGCCCGGAAGCCGGAGTGATATTCGGAGAGGAAGATGTAGAACGTGGCATTCTCCACCATCGTCAGGAAGAGGTTGGCCAGGTACTTCCACTTCGGCATGCCCCCTTCCATGGGACGCCCGCCGAGCATGCGCGATCCGAAGACGGCCTCGCACTCGCCGCGCAGCAGCGGCTGGACGAGTTGCGGAATGATCTTCGGGTCATATTGATGGTCGGGATGGACCATGACCATGATCTCTCCCCCCATCTCGTCCATGGCCGTGCGGTAGCACGTCTTCTGGTTGCCGCCATACCCGCGATTCTTCGCGTGAACGACCACGCGCATGGGCAGCGTTCGCGCGAGAGCGACCGTATTGTCGCGCGAGCGATCGTCCACGAGCAGGATCTCGTCGACCCATTCCTGCGGAATGTCCTCAAACGTCGCCCGCAACGTCTTCTCGGCGTTATACGCGGGAAGCACGGCCACGACTTTTTTCTCGTGCAGCGGCATGGGCGGGCGAGAATAACACAGCGTAAATGACCGCCCTTCCGAGTCGACTACAATCGCCCGCCGTGAACGATGCCACGCTTCCGCCGGTCAGCCGCCGCACCGATCTCCTCGCCCTCGGCCTGCTGTTTCTGATCGCCACGATCTCCTTTGCCGACATCCTCTTCGGCATCAATGAGCTCTACATGCGCGATATGACGCGCTATTACTACCCGACCAAGCAGGTACTGCGCGAGATCGTCCTGCACGGCGAGTTTCCCTATTGGAACCGCTACTTCTCTGCCGGCCAGCCCATCGCCGCCAATCCGGAGCACGAGGTCTTCTACCCGCTCACCTGGCTGATCCTGCTGCCAAGCTACGACCTCGGCTACAGGCTTCACATCCTCATCCACATCTATATCGGTCTTCTCGGTATGTACCTGCTGTTGCGGTCGATGGATCTCCGTCCTCCCGCCGCATGGATGGGGGCTCTCTCATTCGGGCTCGGTGGCATTTACCTTTCCTACGTCAATCTCCTGCCGATCCTCTTCTGCGCGGCCTGGCTGCCGCTGACATGTCTCTTCGTACGGCGGTTCTTATTGCGGCACAGCATCCGGGATTTCGCCGCAGCGGCCTTGTTCCTCGGGCTGCAGTGTCTGGTGGCCGAACCGACGACCGTCATGCAGACGGGCCTGCTGATCGGCATGTACGCGCTGTATCGAGGGTGGTACAGCCGGCCGCGCGCCTCGAAGATGATCACGCGCGTCCTATGGATCGCCATGATCTCGGCCAGCGGCTTCCTGCTTGGAGCGGCGCAGATCCTGCCGGCGTTTGATCACGTCCACGATTCGGCCCGTTCGCGGCCGTTCGACTTCGACCTGGTCAGCGCCTGGAGCATGCCCTGGCCGAAGTTCGCGGAGCTGATCTATCCCAATGTTCTCGGGCACATCTCCATCGGCAACGTGATGCACTACTGGGGCGGCGGGTTGTATCCGGGGATGGGATCGCCGTTCCTTTTCAGCATCTACGCCGGGATTGCCGTCACCGCGCTGGCCATCGGCGGCGCCTTCGCACGGCCGCGCGGTGGGCGGTTCGTTCTCATCATCGTCGTCCTCTCCTCGCTCCTGGCCCTGGGCGGGCACACGCCGCTGCTGCGATGGCTGTACGACGCCGGCATCGCCACCTCGATCCGCTATCCGGAGAAGTTCATTCTGATGGCCGTCTTCGCCATGATCATCTTCGCCTCGCAGATGCTCGACCGGATGCTGGCGGGCGACGAAGACGTACGCAGCGGCGCGCTCGGCTTTGCCGCGGCGTCGATGCTCGTGGCCACCGTCATTGCCATCAGCGGCTTCACGCCGCTCTATCCCCGGCTCTTCAACCTTTTCAGCAAGGCCTCGGACGTCGCGTCCCTCCGCAAAGCGTGGGGGCTGACGGCCGGTTCGCCGGTGACAGCCGCCGTTCAGTTGTCGAGAACCGACTGGATCATCGCCGCCGTGCGCGGCGCCGCCCTCATGGCCCTGCTCCTCACGGTGCGCAAACGCCACCGGCGGGCCTGGCTGGCCGTCGCGGGCGCATTCGTCGTCATCGACCTCGTCTACGTGACGTGGGAGCTCAACCCGCGGGAACCGCGGCGATTCTTCGATCCCCCGCCGGCGGCGGCGACGCTGCCGCGCAATCGCCAGGACTTCAGCGTCTTCCACGAGGCCGACTGGTACGGCACCGAGAAACCGGCGCAGCAGTACTTCTCCACCGGCGCCGCCGTTTACTGGGTTGTCCGGAATGGTCTCTTTCCGATGACGCCGGCCGGCGTCGGCCTGCGGACTGTCCTCGAGCGCGACTACGACAAGACGGCCCTTCTGCCGTCCGTCGACCTGACGGATTCCGTCTGGGATGTCAAACGTTCCGGCCGCGCCGACTGGTGGAAGCCCTTCATGGCCATGTCGAACGCATGGTACCGGGCCGTCTACCGTGACTTCGAAACCGAGAAGAAGCGGAACCACGGCAACTTCATGGAATCGCTGCCGGTGACCTTCGAGGAAGGTCCACACTACCCCCGCTACTACTTCGCCGACCAGGTCGTTACCATCCGCGACCGCGAAGACTTCGTCAAACAGTTGAGCACTCCGCGCTTCACGAGCGGGGTTGCCTTCGTGCAGCGCCCGGCGTTCGTCACGGCGCCCGGCTTTGTCAGACACATCGTGGAGACGGCGAATACGGCCACCCTCGACGTCGAAAGCTTCGGCCAGGGCTTCCTCATCATGAGCGTCACGCCGCACAAGTACTGGAACATCCGCGTGGACGGATTGAAGGTGCCTGCCATCGTCACCAACATCGCCTATCAGGGCATCATCGTGACGCCGGGAAAGCATCACATCGAGATGGAGTACCGCAATGAGCTGGTGCGCGTCGGCATGCTGATCTCCCTCGTCACCGGGGCGGTGCTTCTCGGGATCGTCATCGTGTACAGGCGCCCGGCCACGGCCACGGCATCGATGCCCGCATACGAGGAGCCGGTACACGTCGTTGCCGATGCGGAAGGAACGCACCTCGAACCGGCCGCAACGGAAGCTACCGAGCAGGAAGCCCCTGCTCCGATTGAGCCGCCCCCCGACGAGCTGCCCCCGGGTTGATGCCGATGCGACGCTGGGTTCTGCCTATCGCGCTGCTCCTCGCCGGCGCCGCTTTCATCGCCGGACTGCGCATCTACAGCGAACGCACCCAACGTGAAGTCGACGCACAGCTCTGGATTCCGAAGGTGGCCGTGATCACTCCCGAGGTGGCGCTCCTGCAGCAGTACGTCCGCATCGACACCTCGAACCCGCCGGGCAACGAGCTTCCGGGCGCGAAGTTCCTCACCGGCCTTCTGGCCAGAGACGGAATTCGGGCGGAGATCATCGAGTCTGCTCCCGGCCGCGCCAGCGTTTATGCGCGCATCGCCGGCAGGGAGCGCGGCGGCGGCCTCCTGTTCCTCAATCACATCGATGTCGCTCCGGCTTCGAAAGAAGGATGGACGCGGCCGCCCTTTGCGGCCGAGGTCTTCCAGAACCAGCTCTACGGCCGGGGCACGCTCGATATGAAAGGCATCGCCCTCGGCGAGCTTCTCGCCTTCGCCGAGCTGGCCCGCACGCATCGCACGCCGGAGCACGACGTCGTCTTCCTGGCCGTGGCGGACGAAGAAGCCGGCGGAACAAAGGGAACCGCCTGGCTGCTCGAACATCGTCCCGATATCTTCGAAGGGATCCGCTACGCCATCAACGAAGGCGGCATCACGGAGACCACCCAGGAGCACATCAGCTATTTCGGCATCGAGATCGGAACGAAGATGACCGTCAAGGTGCTGCTCCGCGCTCACGACCGCCCGTCGATGCAGGCGCTGCGCATCGCGCTCGAGCCGTTCATCGCACCCGTCGACCCCGACCGCGTTCTGCCGGAAGTGCAGGAGTTTCTGCACGACCTCGCGCCGATGCGCATCGAGCAGGGGCAGTATCTCGACAACGTCACGCGCACGATCGCCGCGGGCAAGTTCTGGCTGCTGTCGATCGGGTATCGGGAGTTGATGCAGAACGTGGTCTGGCCCGCCGAGGTCGAATCCGATGCCCGCGGCGCCACGATGCGCGTAAACCTCTACAACCTGCCGGACGAGAATCCCGAGGCGCGCATCGAGTGGCTGCGCGGACTGGCCGCCCGATACGGTGTGACCATCGAGGAAGTGACCGAGAAGAGCGGGCCGGCGCCGCTCAGCTCGCGGCACACGCCGATGTTCGCTCTCATCGCCGCCGAGGCAGCGCGGCAATACAAAGGCGCGCGGATTGGCAGCGAGGTGCTGGCCGCTTCGTACAACGATTCCCGCTACCTCCGCGCCCACGGCATCGACTCCTACGGCCTGATGCCCTTCCCGACCGATTGGTATCAGACCCAGGGAATCCACTCGATCGATGAACGGGTGCGCGTCGATTGGTTCAACCGGGGCGTCGACCTCCTGCGGCAAATCACGACCCGGTTCGCTTTCGGGCAGACTGAGCGGACGAAGAGATGACATATTTTGTCAGCCTCACTACGCGAAAACCGTCAGCACCACCCGATTTTGAGTATGCTGATATGGCATAACGGTACTAGTTTCAAACAGTTACACGGGCTATCGGATCGGCATCTCGATTGCGGTAGAGGCTCCATACTAGGAGGGTTCAGATGATTAAAAAGAACCAGAAGGGTTTTACACTCATTGAGCTGCTGATCGTCGTCGCGATCATCGGTATTCTCGCCGCAATCGCAATTCCCAACCTGTTGACCGCCATGCAGCGCGCGAAGCAGAAACGGACGATGGCAGACATGCGTACGATCGCTACCGCGTGGGAAGCGCGCGCGACGGACGTCAACAAGTACAACGCCGCGGGCGCGGTGTCGATCCCGACCGTCACGCTGCCCAACGCAACGCTGACGACCATTCTTTCGCCGACGTACATCAAGTCACTGCCGATTCGCGATGGTTGGGGCAATGACTGGAAGTATCTCGCCGACGTCGCCTTTGGCGGCACATCAGCGCAGCAGTACGCGATCATCTCGAAGGGCCGCGATGGCACGCTCGAGTCATCGCCTGTCGGTGGCGCGACGACGAACTTCGACCGCGACATCATCTACTCGCAGGGCAGCTTCCTGCAGTACGCCGAAGGCGTGCAGCAGCAGTAATCGCTTTCGCATGGAGCATCGAAAGGGCGCCTTCGGGCGCCCTTTC
>DATLWH010000546.1:0-3330 GCA_035576505.1 Thermoanaerobaculia bacterium
CACCCAGCTAGCCTGGATTTCTCACCATCTAAGTGGAATCGCAGACGGAGTGTTAATCGAGCGTCCTTCTCCCCACCGCGTTTTTCAGCGGGGGGGAGAAGGTGCCGCAGGCGGATGAGGGGGCGTTAGAGCTTGCCGAACAGTGGACTGGTTTCATGAACGGGCGTGGGAAACTCGTGAAAACAATTAACTTCAGCGCGAGAACGGCCCCCTCATCCGCCTGTCGGCACCTTCTCCCCCAGCTGAAAAGCGCTGGGGGAGAAGGGCGCTCGACGGGGTACAGGGTGCCGACGATTCCGGTGAGAGTGTGAGATGCAGGCTAGCATCGATCTACTAATCCACTGATCTACTAATCTACTAATCCCACGGATGACAAACACACCAGCACTCGACACCCACGGCCTCACCCGCGAGAACCTGCTCGAGATCGATTACTTTCTCCGCCTGACGCGGACGCTGGAAGAGCGGCTCGTGGCGCTCTTCCGGCAGGCGAAGGTGATCGGCGGGCTGTATCGCTCCCTCGGGCAGGAGGGCGAATCGGTAGCGGCGGCGTATGCACTCGACTACGCGGTCGGCGACGTCGTGCAGCCTCTGATCCGCAACATGGGCTCGATCCTCGTGGCCGGCGCGAAGCCTGCCGACATCATCAAGCAGTACATGGCCAAGGGCGATTCACCGACGCGCGGCCGTGAGCTCAACATCCACTTCGGCCATCCGGCCCGGGACGGTTTCATCGGACAGATCTCCATGCTCGGCGACATGATCCCGGTCATGGCCGGCATCACCCTGGCCGGCCGGATGCAGAAGCGCAACCTCGTCGGCATGTGCTTCATCGGCGACGGCGCATCGTCGACCGGGGCGTTCTACGAAGGGATGAACTTCGCCACGGTGCAACGGCTTCCTCTGGTCGTCGTGCTCGAGAACAACGGCTACGCCTACTCGACGCCGACGTCGAAGCAGAGCGCCGTGAAGTCCCTGGCCGACAAGGCATATGCCTTCGGCTGCGCCAGCGAGACCGTCGATGGCAACGATGTCCTTGCCACCTACGCCGCGGCGCAACGCGCGGTGGAGCGCGGGCGGGAGGGCGGAGGGGTGACGCTCATCGAAGCGAAGACGTTCCGCATGAAGGGCCACGCCGAGCACGACAACCAGTCCTACGTGCCGCAGACGCTGATCGAGGAATGGTCGGCGAAAGATCCGGTCGTCCGCTTCGAACAAACGCTGATCGACGCCGGAACCGCCACGGCCGCCGAATTCGAATCGATCCAATCGCGCGTGCGCCGCGAAGTCGACGCGGCCACCGACGAAGCCGAGCGCTCGCCGATGCCGCGGCCCGAAGAAGCGGGAATGGGCCTGTTCGCCGGGGACGGGTACTGGGAGAGGGAAGGATGAAGAGCGAAGGATGAAGGATGAAAAGAAGATGCAGAGTGAACGAATCGGCGTGTTCATCCTTCATCCTTCAATCTTCATCCTTCTAACTTCATCCTTCATCCTTAAACGAAAATGATGACCACCTACCTCGATGCCATCCGTGAAGCGATGATCGAAGAGATGCGGCGCGATCCGCGCGTCTTCCTCATCGGCGAAGATGTCGGTGCGTACGGCGGAGCGTTCAAGACCAGCGCCGGGATGATCGAAGAGTTCGGGGCCGAGCGGGTCATCGACACACCGATCTCCGAGGTGGCCATCGTCGGCGCGGCCTCAGGGGCGGCACTGATGGGGATGCGGCCGATCGCTGAGATGCAGTTCATCGACTTCATCACCTGCGCGTACGACATCCTCGTCAACTTCACGGCCACCTCGCGCTACCGCGTCGGCAGCCCATGTCCCATCGTCATCCGCGGCCCGGCTGGCGGCGGCACGCACGGGGGACCGTTCCACTCGCTCAATCCCGAGGCGATGTTCATGAACCGGCCCGGGCTCAAGATCGTCGCCCCCGGCACCGCGTACGACGCCAAGGGGCTGCTCAAGGCGGCCATTCGCGACGACGACCCGGTGCTGTTCATCGAGCACAAGTACCTCTACCGGCGCATCAAGGAAGAGCTACCAACCGACGACTACATCGTCCCCATCGGCAAAGCGAACGTACGGCGCAGCGGAAGCAACCTCACCATCATCACCTGGGGCGCGATGATCTACGTCGCGGATGACGCCGCGGCGGATCTGGCAAGAGACGGCGTCTCCGTCGAGGTCATCGACCTTCGTTCGATCATCCCGTTCGATGAAGAAGCGATCTTGGGCTCCGTCGCCAAAACGAACCGCGTCATCATCCTGCACGAGGCACCGCTGACCGGTGGAGCCGGCGCAGAATTCGCCGCGCGCATCGCCGAGAAGGCGTTCGACTATCTCGATGCACCGGTCAAACGGGTGGCCGCCCTCGACGTGCCGACACCATACTCCCCCCCGCTCGAAACCGCCGCGCTACCGGACAAGGCTCGCGTACTCGCGGCAGCGAGGGAGCTGCTCGCGTATTAGTGGCGTGGCAGCGCTGAATTCGGGTGAGAAGAGCCGGCCGGAGGGTCGCTCGCGAGAACCACCGTCAACGCTCGCAAGTGGCACCGTCTTCGCTCGCGAGGGACTCCGGCGCGACCGAAAAACATCCAATCTCAAGACTCCGCCGCTCCGCGGCTTTCACAGCCCCGGCGTGAACACCACGGGCGGCAAGCCCACCGCCGACCGCCACTCCCGCAGCAGTGCGGCAAAGCGCTCCGCCCGGTCGGCTTTGGGATCGATGTGACCGTTGGGCATGAGATAGTCGAGCTCCGCCGGGTGATGCTCGCGCGCCCACGCTCGAAACTCGGCCAGCCGTCCCTTTCCGCCTCCTCCCGGAAGCGACGTCAGCAGAGCCGCACGAATGCGGGCTTCGCCATCGAGCCACCACGTCATCCGGTAGGGGGCAGGCTCCCACTCCAGAAGGCGGTAGAACCCGTTCGTCTCGTGCACGACCGCGGTGACGGCGCCGTCCTTCATCTGCCAGTCAGTCAACGTCGCCTTCGATCCGAAGTAATGATCCCAGTGGGCGTACGAACCAGAGCCCCTGGACAGCGGCTCGCCCGCTCCTTCTTTCTTGTCGTACCACATGCGCGCATCGGGAGCGAGGAAAGGCGACACGTCCGCGCCGCTGGCGACGGCGGCGCGGTAGGCCTGCACCCGGGCAACAGGCGAAGTCGACAGGCAAGCGGCGGCGAAGAGGAGCGCGAAGAGCGGGCGGCGCATCACCGTTAGATACGTGCCCGCGGTTGCTCAGGTTACGGATTTGCAGTACAACGCGGCCCGTTAGGGAGCACGCATTCAAATGCCAATCGATGTCGTCATGCCGCAGATGGGCGA
>DATLWH010000547.1:0-2496 GCA_035576505.1 Thermoanaerobaculia bacterium
TTGGACGGCGGGGGAACCTTCGTGACGACATAGAGGCCGCGCAGGTCGGCCGCCGCGGCGCTCGCCACGAGCGTCAGAGTCGAGCAAGCGAACACGACTCCAGCCAGGATCAGACGGCATCGTTGCATGCCAAACCTCCCAAGCACACGCCCGATAATACCGGGCCCCCTCACCGTTTCGACAGGTAATAGAGGATCGGCACCGCCACGCGTGACAGCGCGAGCGATGCGATCTCGCCGGCCATGAGCGAGAGCGCCAGGCCCTGAAAGATCGGGTCGAAGAGGATGACGCTGGCGCCGACGACGACGGCGGCGGCGGTCAGCATCATCGGGCGGAAGCGGACGGCGCCGGCGTCGATCACGGCTTCGGCCAGAGGCATCCCTTCCCGGACGCGCAGCTCGATGAAGTCGACCAGGATGATGGAGTTGCGGACGACGATTCCTGCGCCGGCGATGAAGCCGATCATCGACGTGGCGGTGAAGAAGGCGCCCATGGCCGCATGGGCCGGGAGGATGCCGACGAGGGAGAAGGGGATGGCGGCCATGATGGCCAGCGGCGTCTTGAACGATTCGAACCAGCCGACGACTAGGACATAGATGAGCAGCAGAGCGACGGCGAAGGCCAGGCCGAGGTCGCGGAAGACCTCGTAGGTGATATGCCATTCGCCATCCCACTTCATGGCGAAACGTTCCGAGGTGAAGGGTTGGCTGGCCACGTAGCGCTTCAGCTCGTAGCCCTCGGGAAGCTTCATGGCCGCGATGGTGCGGTTGAGTTTCAGAATCGCGTAGACCGGGCTCTCTTCGCTCCCGGCCACGTCGGCCGTCACGTAGACGACCGGCATCAGGTTCTTGTGGTAGATGCTCTTGTCGGCGAGGTCGCGCTCGATGCGCACCAGCGATCCGAGCGGCACGGCGTTCCCGCTGGAGCCGACGACGCGAAGCTGCTCGAGATTCTCGAGCGTGGAGCGTTCGATCCGAGGCAGGCGCAAGGTCACCGGCACCGCTTCCCGCGCCGCCGGCGCGTGCAGATTGGCGGCGTCGTATCCCGAGAGCGCGATGCGCAGGGTGGCGGCGATCTGTTCGGCGGTTACGCCGCTGAGCGCCGCTTTCTCTTTGTCGACGACGAAGCGATCGTGCTCCTGGTCGTCTTCGATATACGTGTCGACGTCGACCACGCCGGCGGTCGTGTCGAAGATCTTCTGCAACTGGCGGGCGATGGCGATCTGCCGCCCGTAATCGGGACCGTAGACTTCGGCGACGAGCGTCTGCAGCACGGGCGGCCCGGGCGGAACCTCGGCCACTTTCACGCGCGCGCCGTTGCGCAGGGCGATGGCGGTGATAGCGTTGCGCACCGCTTTGGCCACCTCGTGACTCTGCCGGCTCCGCTCGCCCTTCGGCACGAGGTTGACCTGAATGTCGGCCACGTTCGGGCCCCGCCGCAGGAAGTAATGGCGCACCAGTCCATTGAAGTTGTAGGGCGATGCGGTGCCGGCGTAGATCTGGGCGTTGGCCACCTCCGGCACGCTGCCCAGCGTCGCGGCGATCTCGCGCGCGGTGGCCAGAGTGCTCTCGAGCGGCGTCCCTTCCGGCGTGTCGATCATGATCTGGAACTCGCTCTTGTTGTCGAAGGGGAGCATCTTCACGCGCACGAGCTTGAGGGGAACGAGGGCAAGGGTGAGGACGAGCAATCCGCCGAGCGCGACGAGAAAGCCGGTGCGCCAGCGCGCGCTGAGCACGAGGCGGTGCATGACGCGGCGATAGAGGCGCGTAAGCCTGCTCTCGCGCTCCTCTCCATGCGTACTGATCGAGCGCAGCAGGCGCACGCTCGCCCACGGCGTGACGATGAAGGCGACGAGCAGCGAGAAGAGCATGGCCGCCGTCGCGCCGACCGGGATCGGCCGCATGTACGGCCCCATCAGCCCGCGAACGAACCCCATCGGGAGAATGGCCGCCACGACGGCGAACGTGGCCAGGATGGTCGGATTCCCGACCTCGGCCACCGCCTCCAGCGCCACGTCTCCCGCGGGGCGATCGCGATTGGCGCGCATGCGGTAGTGGCGGACGGTGTTCTCGACCACGACGATGGCGTCGTCGACCAGAATGCCGATCGAGAAGATGAGCGCAAAGAGCGTGATGCGGTTGAGCGTGTAGCCGAGCGCGTAATAGACGAAGAGCGTGAGTGCGAGCGTCACCGGCACGGCGACCAACACCACCGCCGCCTCGCGCCAGCCGAGGAACACCCAGATGAGCAGCGTGACTGAGAGCGTGGCGAGCGCGAGGTGCAGGATCAGCTCCCGCGCTTTATCCCCCGCCGTTTCTCCATAGTCGCGCGTCACCGTGAGGTTCACGTCGCGCGGAAGGAGTCGCCCTCGCGCCGCATCCACTCGCTCGACGACGGCGCGCGTCACCTCGGTGGCGTTGGCGCCTTTGCGCTTGGTCACGGCAATCGTGACGGCGCCCTCCGACGCGCCCGTGCGCCCAACGTGCGACACATAGG
>DATLWH010000548.1:0-2135 GCA_035576505.1 Thermoanaerobaculia bacterium
GCCTTCACGCCAATACCGCGGGACATGCGCGGATCGCCGAGGCGCTCGCCGATCACCTCGGGCTCGCCGGCGCGGATCGATCGTGGTCCGAGCCGTTACCCGACGCGCCTCCTCCGCGTTGGGGAGAGCGCCTGCGCGCCGAAAGCGCCTGGACGCGCCGCCACCTCCTGCCGTGGCTTTGGCGGCACCTGCAAGGGCGCTCCTCGGGCGACGGCATCACCCCCAAAGCGCCGCGGCTCACGTTGATCGAAGGGTAGGGATTCTCCTCGCTGCGCACTCTCCTTCCCGAGAGAGGTGATCCGATGGCTCGTTCGCGGCGGCTCAAGGAAGGCTCACACTTCGTCATCTATTCGGATGCATTCCTCGATGTTCTCGGACCCGATCCGGGCTACGAGACGGTGGCGAATGTGAATGCCCACGAAGGGCCGGTCTATGTTCGCGACTGGGATGCCGTTCTCTTCACGACGCTACCGGTGACGACGAATATCCCGTCGTTCGGCGACAGGAATGTCGCCATCGGGCGACTCGACGTCGCTTCGGGCAAGGTCAGCACGTTCGTGGCCGAGGCGAATATGGCCAACGGCATGACGCTCGATCGAGAGGGACGGCTGCTGATCTGCGAGCAGGGTTCGCATCAAACAGCCGCGCGCATCTCGCGCATGAACCTGAAGACGAAGAAGACCGAGACCGTCGTCGACCACTGGTTCGGACTGCCGTTCAATTCGCCGAACGACATCGTCGAGAAGAGCGACGGCACGATCTGGTTCACCGACCCGGCCTATGGCGCTCTGCAGGGATTTCGTCCCCCGCCTCTCGCCGGCAACTTCGTCTACCGCTACGACCCGGCCGACGACTCCATCGCGGTGGTGGTCGACACCTTCAAGAAGCCGAACGGCCTCTGTTTTTCGCCGGATGAAACGATCCTCTACGTGAACGACTCCGGCGCCATCGAGGGGCCGAATACGTATTTCATCAACCTGCCGCACCACATCCGGGCCTTCGACGTCGCCGACGACAGCCATCTGGTCAACGAGCGGCTCTTCGCCGTCGTTACGCCGGTGATTCCGGACGGTCTGAAGGTCGACAGCAAAGGCCGCGTCTACAGCTCTTCCGGTACGGGCGTTCAGGTCTTCGACGCCACCGGCAGGATCCTCGGCGAGATTCTGGCCGGAGGTGTGGCGAATTTCTGCTTCGGAGGCGTTGGCAACAACATGCTGTTCATGATGTGCGACAGCGCGATCAATATCGCTACGCTCGCTGCGACGGGGGTCTGAAGCGCCGGCGGCGAGACTCGACCGCACGGTTTGCGTCTGACGCAACGATTTCTGCAGAACGTGATCCAGCTCACGCTCGCGTCCGGCACGGCGGTAGCATGTTACGCCTTGTCGTTGTGAACATCCTTCGCATTGGCCGCTACCGCGTCCTGCATCACCTCGGAGGCGGAGGTTCGGCGGAGGTCTACGCGGCCGAAGACACGTTGCTTCATCGCAAAGTGGCCTTGAAAGTTCTCCGCGGCCGCGATGCGGACGGCCACCAGGCGCGTCACTTCGAACGCGAGGCCCGGACGGCATCGCTGCTCAATCACCCGAACGTGGTCACGATCTACGATGTCGGACGCGAGGGCGACATGCAGTACCTCAGCACGGAGCTCATCGACGGCGAGACGCTGCGGCAGCGCATGGAGCGCGGACCGCTGACGGTCATGGAAGCGATCGAGATCGCATCAGCCGTCTCCGGCGCGCTTGCCGCCGCCCACGAAGCCTGGCTCGTGCACCGCGACGTCAAACCTGAAAACATCGCCATTCGCAAGGACGGTGTGGTGAAGGTATTGGATTTCGGTGTCTCGGCGCTCTTCGGCGACGGCGACGCCACCGATCCGCTGCGCCGCCCCGGTTCGCTCGTCGGGACGCTGCCCTACCTTTCGCCGGAGCAGGTACGCGGCGAACCGATCATCGACAACCGCTCCGACATCTACAGCCTCGGTGTGGTGCTGTACGAGATGCTCTGCGGCCATGTCCCGTTCAGCGGCAGGAGTGTGATGGACGTTCTCGCGCAGATCGTCGAGCGGGAGCCCGCTCCGCTGCCGGCGCTCGTCCCCTGGAAGCTTCGCGAGCTGGTCATGACTTCGTTGCGCA
>DATLWH010000549.1:0-3405 GCA_035576505.1 Thermoanaerobaculia bacterium
GCGCCTGATCAAGGAGATCTACGACATCTTCGATTTCAAGGAGGTGCGCATCGCGCTCTCCACCCGCCCGGAGAAGCGCCTCGGTTCGGACGAGATCTGGGACAACGCCGAGCGCGGGCTCGAGAACGCCCTCAAAAAGAACGGCGTCGACTACCACATCAACCCCGGCGAGGGGGCGTTCTACGGGCCGAAGCTGGAGTTTCAGGTGACCGACGCCATCGGCCGTCCCTGGCAGCTCGGCACCATCCAGCTCGACTACGCGCTGCCGGAGCGCTTCCAGCTCCGCTACATCGGCGCCGACAACAGCGAGCACCAGCCGGTGATGATCCACCGCGCAATACTCGGCTCCATCGAGCGGTTCATCGGCATCATCATCGAACACTTTGCCGGAGCGTTTCCTCCCTGGCTCGCGCCGGTGCAAGCCTCGGTGCTGCCGTTGTCGGAGAAGTTTCTCGACTACGGGCGCGAGACCTCGGCCAGACTTCGGGCGGCCGGTCTGCGGGTCGAGACCGACGAGTCGAACGAGAAGCTCGGCGCCAAGATCCGCGACGCGCAGTTGAAGAAAACCCCGTACATGCTGGTGGTCGGCGAGAAGGAAGTGGCCGCAGGGACGGTTTCGGTCCGGAAGCGGACCGGAGGCGATCAGGCATCGATGACGGTCGACGATTTCATCGCCGAGGCCAGGCGGGTCATCACGGCCCGCTCGTTGACTTTGTAGAGGTTTATTCGTAGATTTCGCGCTTCCGCACAGGCGTCAACAGGAGGATTTCGCATTTTCCCACCACGACGAGGATCACGTTTCGACCGGAGACCCACAGAACCTGAGTCCAGAATCAATGACATGATCCGTGGCATCCCTGAGGTTCGCCTCATCGGATCCGACGGTTCCCAGATCGGCGTCGTCCCGCTGCAGCAGGCGCAGGACATGGCCCGAGAAAAAGACCTCGACCTCGTGGAGATCTCGCCGACAGCGAACCCTCCCGTCTGCAAGGTCATGGATTACGGCAAGTACGTTTTCCAGCAGAAGAAGAAGCAGAGCGAGGCCAAGAAGAAGCAGAAGGTGATCGTCGTCAAGGAGGTGCAGTTCCGCCCCCGCATCGACGATCACGATTTCGATTTCAAGAAGAACAACATCGTCCGCTTTCTGCAGCACGGCGACAAGGTCAAAGCCTCGATCCGCTTCCGCGGCCGCGAGATGACCCACATGGAGCTCGGCCGGGCCGTGCTCGACCGCCTGCTCACGGAGATCAAGGAGTTCGGCGCTCCCGAGAATGCGAACCCCGACGTTCAGGGAAATCGCATGACGATGGTGATATCGCCGGTGAAGTAGGGAGTCGGGGGTCGGGAGTCGGGGATCGGAGAACGCAGCGGTCGCTTGTCACTTTGTCCGTCCCAAGATTGCTGTCACCGCCTACTCCCATCATCGATAGAAAGAGTCAGGGTTCAGGGGTCGAGAGAACGCAGGAATCTCGCGAAGCTCTCTCTACGACCCCCGACTCCCGACACCCGACCCCCGCAACCCTGGAATTCACCTTCCCTTCAGCCAGTTAGGAGCCAAGCTATGCCGAAGATCAAAACGCACCGGGGAGCCGCCAAGCGGTTCAAGAAGACGGGAACGGGGAAGCTTCAGCGGAATCACGCCTTCCATTCGCACATCCTGACCAAGAAGTCGCCGGGCCGCAAAGCCGAGCTCGGACGTGAGACGGAAGTGTCGAAAGCGAACAAGAAGACTGTGAATCGGATGCTTCCGTACCTGTAGACGGCTCTCAACCGTCGCTGTCAGCCCTCGGGCATGCCGAGAGCCGACACGCGTTCGGCCGAGAGCCATTAACCCCGAGCGAGGCGCGGTAATCACCACTCCTGACCCGCCCGCTCAGAACGAAGGAAACGAGGAGAGACGATGCCGAGAGTCAAACGAGGTCCCAAGAGAAAGAATCGCCGCACCAAGATCCTGAAGCTGGCCAAGGGCTACTTCGGGATGAAGTCGCGCGGTCACCGCATAGCGAAGCAGCAGGTCGAGAAGGGCCTGAACTCCGCGTTCGCCGGCCGCAAAGACCGCAAGGGTGATTTCCGAACGCTGTGGATCGCCCGTATCAACGCCGCCGCCCGCCAGAACGGAATCTCCTATTCGCAGCTCATCGCCGGCCTGAAGGCCGCCGGTTCGCTGGTCGACAGGAAGATCCTGGCCGACATCGCCGTCCGCGATGCCGCCGCCTTCACCGCCTTCGTCGAAAGCGCCAAGGCTGCGCTGAACAAGCAGCAGCTTCGCACCGCGCTGGACAAAGAGACGGCCACGAAGCGGCCGGCCGCCAAACAGCCGACGGCGTAAGCCAATTCAATCGATACACACAAAACGCGGGCCTCGTGCCCGCGTTTTGTGCTTATGTGGCACAGACACTCTTGTCTGTGCTTTGGCAAGATGAAGTGACTGAACCTTGTGCACTGGCTGTGCGAGCCTCCACAGCACAGACAAGAGTGTCTGTGCCACATTGAGTTCTGTACAATCGCGCCTCCCGACATGCTCGACGACATCACTCGCATCAGCAACGAATTCGACGCCGCCCTCGCCGGCGCCCACTCCGCCGCCGCGCTCGACGAGCTGCGCGTCCACTACTTCGGCCGCAAGAGCGGTCTCATCCCCGCGCTCTTCTCTCGCCTCAAGGAGGTCCCGAAAGAGCAGAAGAAGGATGCCGGTGACGCTCTGAACAAACTGCGCGACCGCCTCGAATCGGAGCTGAAAGAGAAGCACGAGCGCATCGCCGCCGCCGAGTCGAAACGGAAGGAAGCGCGCGACATCGTCGACGTCACCCTCCCCGCCCGCATGCCGAACCTCGGCCATCTACATCCGGTGACGATCATCCGCCGCGAGATGGAGACGATCTTCAGCGAGATGGGCTACTCACTCGATCCCGGCCCCGAGGTCGAGACCGATTGGTACAACTTCGAGGCCCTCAACTTCACGCCCGACCACCCGGCCCGCGATACGCAGGACACGTTCTTCCTCAACGCGTTCTCCAAAGGCGAACCGTACCTGCTGCGCACCCATACCTCGAACGTGCAGATCCGTTCGATGGAGAATCACCGGCCGCCTGTGAAGGTGCTGTCATGCGGGCGCGTCTACCGCCGCGATGAGATCACCATGCGGCGCTCGCCGATGTTCCATCAGGCCGAAGGGTTTCTGGTCGACAAAGGCATCCACATCGGTCACCTCCGGGCCACACTCGAGCACTTCATCAAGCGCCTCTTCGGCGCCGACTCGAAGATGCGGATGCGGCCAAGCTTCTTTCCCTTCACCGAGCCGTCGGCCGAAGTGGACATGTCGTGCGTGTTTTGTAAGGGTTCCGGCTGTGGCACCTGCTCGCAGACCGGCTGGATGGAGATCCTCGGCTGCGGCATGATCCATCC
>DATLWH010000550.1:0-10395 GCA_035576505.1 Thermoanaerobaculia bacterium
CGCGTCTACCCGGTCGACATCCTCGCCGGTTTCGTTTTCCGACCAACGTCGCAACGAGCTCGTGTCGATTGCGATCAATCGCGGTCCTCACGCAGCTCGTCGAGGTCGATGTCCCAGTGAACTTTGCCCTTCCACTTCATCAGCTTCTCGTAAACACCTTCGGCACGGGCGCGGTCGATGTCCTTCTGCAATTCTGCGCGGCCCTCGGCCACTTGCTCCGGCGTGAGGGCCATTCGACGATAGCGCTCCCAACGCTCCTCGGATGTGAGTTCCTCGGTTGGTTCTGCCGTCTTCGGTTGCACCATGGCTGATTCTCCCACTGAGCTCGGGACCATCACGGTCAATCACGATCCTCACGAAGCGCATCGATGTCAATGTCCCAGTGGACTTTCCCCTGCAACTTCAAGAGGCCTTCATAGACCCCTTCCGCGCGTGCCTTGTCAATCCGCTTCTGCAACGCGGCTTGCAGTTCCGCAACACGCTCGGGTGGTAGCTTCCCTCGTTCGTATCGCGCCCACCGATCTTCCTTCGTTTCAGCTTGCTGAGCCGGCTCCTCTGCTTTCGTCGTCGCCGTCTCCACAATTCTCCCAGCCTTCCATTCCATCAGCTTTTCATAAACGCCGTCGGCGCGAGCTCGGTCGATGTCCTTTTGGAGTCGAGCGCGCCCCGCCGCCACTTGTTCCGGCGTTAGCTGAATCGACCGGTAGTGAGCCCAGTGATCGGCTTCCTCGTCCACGACCGGTTTGGCCGGTTCTTCTGTCTTGGTCTCCGCCATACCCCAATTCTCCTACTTCCCCACCTTCCTCACAAACTCAACGACACCAGCCAGAAACTCCGGCGCGAGGCGAAGAGTGGGGTCGCTGTAGGAGGCCACCTGCTTTTCGCGGTCGGGTGGGACTTCCTTGAGGACGTGATTCATCCCTTCGACGAGAAGCAGCTTGGCCTTCGGGCTGGCGGCCGCGAGTCGCTTGGCATCGTCGACGCTCACCTGCAGGTCGGTAGTTCCCTGCACGATGAGAACGGGGACGATCAGGGCGGCAATCGACTTGGCCGGGTCGTATCGGAACCAGGAGATGAGGTACGGCTGGACGCTGGGACGATAGAGCGCGGCCAACTCGGCCGGAGGGTTCTCCGTCGTCTTGCCGGCTTCGAGGTTCTTGAGGATTTCGTCGCTCTGCGTGGCCAGCTCCGGGGGAAGCTTGCCGGCGAGTTGCGTCCGGAGGATGTCGGCGGCGGCGTGGCCGGCGCCGGCGATGGAGATGAAGCCATCGGCGTTGCAGCGCTTGGCCGCGAGCATGCCGATGAGCGATCCCTCGCTGTGACCGGCGATGACGACCGCGGAGAATCGTTTGTCTTTGCGAAGCTGCTCGCACCACGCCACGGCGTCGTCAACGTAGGTCTCGAAGCGGAGGTCGGCCTCGGCCACCATGGCTTTCGCGCTCTCGCCGACGCCTCGCTTGTCGTAGCGTAGCGAGGCAATGCCATTCTCGGCCAGCCCCTCCGCCAGCATCTGCATGGAGTTGTTCTTCCCCGGCAGCATCGGCGAGTTGCCGTTGCGGTCCGTCGGTCCGGAACCGGAGAGCATGAGCACGACCGGCACCGCCTTGCCGGGATCTTTCGGAAGGAGCAGCGAGCTGTGAAGGGCGTTGTCACCCGGCGCCACTGCAGCGATTGGCGGCGGCGCGGGCGCCTCTTGTGCCAACGCGGTGGAAGCGAGCAGAACGAGCGTCGTGACGATGCGCATGGGCCGATTATCCTCTTGACGAAACGATGGCAGACCGCATGGTCGGAGACGGCGCATACAATGCGCCTTCTCGTGCCTGCGCTGAAGAACCGCGACCATTACCCCGTCCTCGTCATCGGTACCGGCATCGCCGGACTCACGGCGTCGTTCTGCCTGGCCGGCGCGGGGATCAAGGTTCTGCTGGTCACCAAGTCGGCTGATCCGAAAGACTGCAACACGTTCTGGGCTCAGGGCGGGATCATCTACGAGGGCGAAGGCGACACGCCGGCCAAGCTGATCGAGGACATCATCGCCGCCGGCGCGGGGTTGTCGAACGAAGAGGCGGTTCGCTTCCTGGCGGTGGAAGGGCCGCGCGTCGTCAAGGAGCTTTTGCTCGATGAGATGCACGTCCCTTTCTCGGTCAGCGAAGAAGGGGAGCTCGACCTGACCCAGGAAGGGGCGCACTCTCTCCCGCGCATCATCCACTCCGGCGACGCCACCGGCCGGGCCATCGAGACCTCGCTCCTCAATCGTGTCAAAAACGAGCCGAACATCACGCTGGTCACGGAGATGACGGCCATCGATCTGTTGACGACGCAGCATCACCCGACCGACATCCAGGTCCGCTATCGCCTGACGAATGAATGCGCCGGCGCGTATCTGCTCGACAACAAGTCGAACGAGGTCTTCACGATCTTCAGCGACTTCACCATTCTGGCCACCGGAGGCATCGGGCAGATCTACCTCCACACCACGAACACGCGCAACGCCATCGGCGACGGCGTGGTCATGGCGCAGCGCGCCGGGGCGCGGGTGATGAACGCGGAGTACGTACAGTTCCACCCGACGGCCCTGGCCGACAAGAAGGCCAATCACTATCTGATCTCCGAGGCGTTGCGAGGCGAGGGAGCGAGGCTGCGGAACCAGAAGGGCGAGTACTTCATGGAAAAGTACTCCCCGGTGCTGAAGGATCTGGCGCCCCGCGATGTCGTGGCCCGGGCCATCGTCGAGGAGATGACGACGAACAAGGACGACTTCGTCTACCTCGATCTGGCCAACTTCTACCACGGCCACGAACCGATCGCGCAGCGCTTCCCGAACATCGGTAAGGCCTGCGCGGAGATCGGCGTCGACATCGAGCGGGAACCGATTCCGGTGGTGCCGGCGGCGCACTACTTCTGCGGCGGCATCCTGGCGAACAACGTCGGCGAAACGACGCTGACCCGCCTCTACGCGATCGGCGAAACGTCGTGTACCGGCCTGCACGGCGGCAACCGCCTCGCCTCAACGTCGCTGCTCGAAGGATTGACGTGGGGCTACTTCGCAGCGCTCTCGATCCGCGAGAAGTGCGAAGCATCGACAACGCCGGTCGAATCCGCCACCGGCCCTCTCCCCCGCCGCGCCCGCCTCGGCGAGGCGCCAGCGGTACGGCGGTCGTATTCAACACGGCGTGCAGGCATCGGATCGATCGACGATGGGCTGCTGCTCACCATCCCCGACTGGCGCCCGCCTGGAAACGAGAACATGGAAGACCCTGCCCTCATCCTCCAGGATTGGACGACGATCCAGCACACCATGTGGAACTACGTCGGCATCGTCCGCACCTACGAGCGCCTCAAGCGCTCGGTGGCCGATATGCGCGAGCTCGGCAGCCGCCTCACGAAGTACTACCACGAGTCAACGATCAGCAAAGCCATCCTCGAGCTCTTCCACGGCCAGCAGATGGCCATGATCGTAGCGAGCGCGGCCCTGAGAAATCCGGTGTCGCGCGGGGCGCATTTTCGGAGGGACTGAGGTGCGGTTGCGCGGTCGCGGGGTGAGGTTACAGGGTTGCTCGGTTGCAGGGTTGCTGAGTGCGCGAGAGGCACCAGGAATCCAGAAACCCAGACAGCAACCGTGAGCACCAGAGCAACCCAGCAACTCAGCAACTCAGCAACCCACCCTCGACCGCGAAACCGCGAGACCCCGCGACCGCGTTGGAACGAATCTCCCGCACGCGCAGTTTCGTACATCTGCACAAAGGAGCACACCATGAACACGATTCTGAAGAAATGGTTGCCGATCGCTGCCGGGTCGATCATCCTCGCGGCCGTCATCCCGGGCATCATCCAGCCGCCGGCAGGCGCGGCGCCGGCCAGCCCGGCGGCACACACCAAAGGAGACAAGATGGCGAACTACGTCAAACCTTCCGACGCGGAGCTCAAGAAGCGTCTCACGCCGGAGCAGTACGAAGTCACGCAGCATGAGGGGACTGAGCCAGCCTTCCACAACGAGTACTTCAACAACCATGCGGATGGCATCTACGTCGATGTCGTCAGCGGCGAGGCGCTTTTCAGCTCGCTCGACAAGTTCGAGTCAGGCACCGGCTGGCCGAGCTTCACCCGCCCGCTGGAGCCGGCGAACGTCGTCACGAAGACAGACCGCAAGTTCTTCATGTCGCGCACGGAGGTTCGCTCGAAGCACGCCGACTCCCACCTCGGCCACGTCTTCGACGACGGCCCGGCCCCGACCGGCCAGCGCTACTGCATGAACTCCGCGTCGCTGCGCTTCATCCCGGTCGACAAGCTCCAGGCCGAGGGCTACGGCGAGTACCTGCACCTCTTCCAGAAGAAGGACGCGCACAAATGACGGAGACCGCTACGCTCGCCGGCGGCTGTTTCTGGGGCGTTGAAGAGCTCGTGCGCAAACTGCCGGGCGTGGTCGACACGACGGTCGGCTACGCCGGCGGCACGCTCGACAAGCCGCGCTACGAGGACGTGAAGGAAGGCCGCACCGGCCACGCCGAGTCGCTGCAGATCGTCTTCGATCCGTCGAAGATCACCTTCGACGAGATCCTGGACTTCTTCTTCCGACTCCACGACCCGACGACAGCGAACCGGCAAGGAAACGACATCGGCACCCAATACCGCTCCGCGATTTTCTACCACGATGACGCGCAGCGCGACGCCGCGGAGCGGGCCAGGCAACGCGCCCAGCCCAAGTGGACGCGCCCGATCGTGACAGAGGTCGTACCGCTCACGAACTTCTATCCGGCCGAGGATTACCACCAGGATTACCTGCAGCGGAAACCGAACGGGTATACGTGCCACTATTTGAGGTAGGCGTAAACTAACCGTATGGATCGTAAGCTGGAAGACATCGAGACAGAGATCCTTCAACTCGATCGTCACGCGCGCGCAAACCTCGCGAAAACTCTTCTGGAAAGCCTGGACGATCTCTCCGCGGAAGAATACGACCAGCTCTGGGCCGAGGAAGCCGAAGCGCGCTACGCCGACTTCCAGGCGGGGAGGAGCCGAGCGATTGACGGGGATGAAGTCTTTCGCCGGGCGCGGACGAGGAACGAGTGAAGCCGTACCGCTTCCTTGAGGAAGCGGATACCGAGTTTCAGAACAGATCGCGTACTTTGACCAACAAGCCGACGGGCTTGCTGACCGGTTTGTCGCCGACGTCGAGTCGACGATTCGTCACATTCGTGAGTACCCCGAAAGTGGCTCGCCGCTTTCGGGGAACGTCAGAAAACGAGTCCTTCGAGTGTTCAAGTACAACGTTCTGTACGTGAACAAGCCTGAGGAAATCCTCATCATCGCCGTTGCTGCGCACAAGCGTCATCCGCGTTACTGGCGAAAACGACTCCGAACACAGCGCTAACCGCGCCAATCATGCCGGCGTTGCCCGGGCCTTCCGAATCCGCCGCCACGCCGCACGGACAAGCAGCGCGAGCGCCACGAAGATCAGCCCGAGCGGAAGGATGTAGAGGACGACCCAGATCAGGATGTCGACGACTCCCTTGAGGCTGTTCAGGAGCGAGCGGCTGGCGGCCTTCACCGTCGCCACCGGCTGCCAGCCGGGTTCCATGACCGGGACCGCGAGTACATCGGGGATCAGCTCGAGGGTGATCGTGGAGAGACTGGTCATCTGCGACAGGTACTGGACGCGGCCCTGGATCTGCTCGATCTGGCCGCGCACTTTGGTGATCTCGTCGTAGATCTCCATGATCTCGGAGGCCTTCTGGGTGCGCTCGCGCACCGTCTTCAGCAACTCCCGCAACTCCGTTTCTGCGGCTTGAAGATTGCGGAGCTGGGCGCCGAGGTCCGCGTACTCCTGCGAGACGTCCTGTGCCGTGACGCTTTCGCTTTCGACGCGGATGGCCAGACCACGAATGGCCGCGAGCATCGGCATGAGCTGCGTGGCCGGCACGCGAAGGGTGGCGCTGGCCCGTACCTGCTCTCGTTCTTTCCACTGGCGGGTGTCGGCCACATACCCACCCTTCGCATCGACCATCGCCGTGACCTTTTGCAACACGTTGGCCGCATCGCGAACCACGAGCGACATGTTCGCGTTACGGATGATCATGCGCGTCTGCGGTTGGGCAGGCTGGGTGCTTGTCGTTGCCTGAGGCGGCCGGCCGACAACTCCGTTCGCCACCCCGGCCCGCAAATCAGCAACAGCAGTGGGTTCGAATGCTCTTTTTTCCGCCTTGCAGGCGAGAACGACGAGCAAAGCGGCGAGAAACAAGCGTTTCATGGCGTCATTATGCAGACTACTACTGCACCTGCACCTGCGCCGCCGCCGCCGCGCCGATCGCCAGCGTGGCCCGATCCTGCACGAACGCGGCGGCGCTCAGGTTGCGCCAGGCTGGATCGATTTTGAACTGCACCAGCGTCTGGCCCGGATCGACGCGGACCAGCCGCCGGACGACGGCGTCGTTGGTCAGCGTGCGGCCGGCGTTTTCGCCGTGCTCGATCTTCGTGGTGATGTCGTCCTGGGTCAGGGCGAGCATCAGGTCCGCGCCCTCGGGGATGGTGGCGTGGATGGTGGCCACGACCGTGTCGCGGTCGCGGCGGACCGTGAGGGCGACTTCGCCGTGCGGTTTGTCGTTCGAGGCTCGCTCCAGCGCCGCGGAGAGCGCGGTGCGATTGGAACCGATGAGCTCGCGCGTTCCGCTGACGACGGCCTGCGGCGTATAGGCCGAGGCGAGGTGCATGGTCTGGGCGTAGCGGACCTGGCGTTGGGACCACAAGGCGTTGGAGAAGGGATCGCGCCAGCCAAGCCGGTCCCAGTAATCGACGTGGTAGGCCAGCGAAATGACGTGACCGCGCAGGGCGGGATCACGGTTCAGATCGTGGATCAGGGCGTCGGCGGGGGGACAGCTCGAACAGCCCTGCGAAGTGAACAGCTCCACGACCACCGGCGTGGGGCCGAGCTTCGGCGGGGCTCCGTGCATCGTCAGCGCGAGTGTGGCCAGGACGGCGGCGGCAGCGAGGACAACGAGAATTCGGGGGCGCGGCATGACACGAGTCTACGCCGCCTTTTCGACCGCCGCCTCTCGCGAAACCGTTACTTTCCGCACCGCCCGGCGCCCACTCTGGACCATGGCCACGCCGCCCAGGATGACGACCATCGCCGTGACCGATACCCATGTCAACTGTTCGTGCAGGACGAGCCAGCCAAGGATGACGGCCACGACGGGGTTGACGTAGGCGTAGAGCGACATGTTCGTCGTCCGCAGATGACGCGCCGCGTAGACGTACGAGGTGTAGGCGAGCACCGAGCCGAAAACCGACAGGTAGGCCAGCGCGGCGAAGGTGCGCGGCGTGGCGTGGAAGCGCGGCAGCTCGCCCAGGGCTATGCCGGCCAGCGTCACGACGAGGCCGCCGGCAAGCATCTGCAGCGCGGACGACATCAGCGGCGGTATCCCCACCAGCGCGTACTTCCCGCGGATCGTGCCGTACTGCCAGGCGAGGCAGCCGGCCTGAATGACGAGCGCACCGATGACGAAGCGGGCGTCGAAGGCCTTGCCCGCTCCGCGCGGCGTGACGAGCATGGCCACGCCGAGAAAGCCGATCAGCATCCCGATCCCGTGCCGCAACTCCAGGCGCTCGCTGGAGCGCCGCAGCAACTCGATCAGCGTGGCCCAGAAAGGCGCGGTGCCGACGAAGAGCGCGGCGAAGCCGCTCGGCACCCATTGCTCGGCCCAGACCACGGTCAGGTTTCCGATGGCCACCATCAGCACGCCGCAGAGCACGACGTCGCCGAGGACGCGGCCGCCGCGCGGGATGGCGTCGCCGTGCAGCTTGGCCACGATGAAGAGCACGACGCCTGCGAAGAGGTAGCGCGCCCCCGTCAACAGGAACGGCGGCATCGTCGTCACAGCCACGCGGATGGCCAGGTAGGTCGTCCCCCAGACGACACAGACGACGGCGAATGCCGCGTAGGCGAGGGCGCGATCGTGCTTCATTTTTCCCCGAGTGTGATGCCGCCGACTTTCTCGCAATGCGTCTTCATGACGATGGTGGTGCGCGTGGAGAGCGACAGCGGCGGCGCCGTCAGCTTCGAGACGAACTCGTTGAGAGACGGAATCGAGTCCGTGCGCACTTTGATGAAGAAGCAATCGTCGCCGGCCACGGTGTGGGCCTCGACGACCTCATCGCTCTTGAGAAGGGTATCGAACGCCTTCTTCTGCTTCGCATCGAGCTGGCTCTGCACGCGCGCGGCGACGAAGGCGGTGACCGCTCGGCCGAGGGCCGACGGCTCGACGACGACGGTATGCCCGCGGATGACGCCGTCGCGCTCGAGGCGGGCGATGCGGTCCGCCACCGCCGGGCGGGAGAGGCCGATGCTTCCGGCGATCTGCTGCGCGGGGGCGCGTCCGTCGCGCAGGAGATGCGTCAGAATCTTGAGGTCGAGAGCGTCCAGATCGGCGGCCATGCCGCCATGTTACTCCCGCTTCGACGGCTTCTCAAGCCAATGGCCTGCGTATCGTCGGTTACAGTTTTGTGCCGTCAGCGTACCTGCGCAAGCGGTTTTAATGCCGACGGCAGGTCGCGGCGAACGGCCACGCTCTTCCGCGGATAGGCATATTCGACCCGCTGACCGGCCGCGCGCCGCAGCTCCCGCTGGAGGTACTCGATCTTCACAGGTCCGGCCGGATCGCTGAGCAGGCGGCGCAGAGCGCCTCGGTGGAGGACGATCGAGCGCAGCTTCATGCCGATGGAGCGGACAGAGAAGCGAATCGAGTCGCGGTCATCCGAACAGACCCGCACCGCATCCGCATCGAGTGTCCCTACGATCTCCTCTGCCAGTCTCGTCTCGTCCGTCACTTTGGTCGCGCTGCTCATTGAATCCTCCGTTGTCCTGCCTATATAGACGCCCATGACCGCGGAAAGTTTCTACCCCCCAGGCGAATTCTTTGTGAACGGGCGGTGGGAGAATCGTGCAATGCACGTAACGTTCACTCCCCTGGGCACGAACGCCGAGGCAAACCCGGACGAGACCGTGCTCGATACCGCGCGCCGCGCCGGCGCCCCGATCGGCAACTCGTGCGGCGGCGTGGGGGTGTGCGGGCGATGCCGCGTACGCGTGCTCGCCGGAGCGGAAAACCTCAGCGCGCCGACGACGATCGAGGCGCGCGTCGCCTCGCAGCGCCGGTTCGACCCGGAGGACCGCCTGGCCTGTCAGGCGGTGGTGACTGGAGACGTCGAGGTGACGACCGGGTATTGGTAGCGGAGCAGATCAGTCGTCATCCTCGCTTGCCGTCGCCGTCGCGCGTCCCCAGGAGTCGTTGCCAGGCAACTCGAAGTAGAAGGGCTGTCTGGTGCGGGGATGGTTGCCGGTCTCATTCATCGTCATCGCGTCGAAGATGCGGCCGTTGGCGATGGTGTAGTGAATCGACTCGGAGTTGCGGATATCGTCGAGCGGGTTGGCGTCGAGCACCAGCAGATCGGCGAGCTTCCCCGGCTCGAGCGAACCGATGTCCTTATCCATGCCGATGTAGTGGGCGCCGCTCAGTGTTGCGGCCCGGATGGCTTGCAGCGGGGTCATGCCGCCCTGCACGAACATCCAGAGCTCCCAGTGCGCACCCAGACCCTCGCGCTGGCCGTGCGCGCCGAGCTGCACGGAAACACCGGCGTCGTTGAGCTTCTTCACCAGCGCGGCGTTGCTGAAATGGTTCCACTCATCGTCCGGAGCCAGCGTCCGCCGCCGCGCCCGCGAGTCGATCACCCTCCGCGGCACGAACGTCAGGAGGCGCTTGTCCTCCCAGACATTGGTCTTCGCGTACCAGTAGTTTTCGCCCCACAGCCCGCCGTATCCGACGATCAGCGTCGGCGTATAGCCGCTGTGCGACTTCGACCAGAGCTGCACCACGTCGTCATAGGCCCTGGCCACGGGGATGGAGTGCTCGACGCCGGTGTGCCCGTCGACCACCATGGTCATGTTGTGCTCGAAGAGCGAACCGCCTTCGGGGACGACCATCATCCCGGTCTGGCGCGCCGCTTCGATGACCTGCTGGCGCTGATCGCGGCGCGGCTGGTTGTAGCTCTTCACGCTGATCGCGCCGATCGCTTTCATCCGGCGAAGGTGGAAGAGCGCGTCGTCGAGGCTGGCGATCTCGGCTTTGAACGGCGCCTTCGCACCGTAAAGGATCGTGCCGGTGGAGAAGATGCGCGGCCCTACGATCGCGCCGGCGCGCTGCATCTCCGCGGCCGTAAAGATCTCCGACGAGTTGTTCGACGGATCGTGCAGCGTAGTCACGCCGAAGGCGAGCGCCGCGTAGTTGATCCAGCTCTGCTGCGGAATGATCTCGTCCGCCCCCATCGGCCCGTGCCAGTGCACGTCGATGATGCCCGGCATGATGGTCTTGCCGGCGACGTCGATGACCTTGGCGTCGGCGG
>DATLWH010000551.1:0-5797 GCA_035576505.1 Thermoanaerobaculia bacterium
CCGGTTCGAGCTCGCCCGCCTTGACCAGTTGCGCAAACTTCGGCGAACCGGTGACATTCGTGCGCTCGCCGACCATGATGAACTGCGACCCTTCGCCGCCGTCGTTGCGGACGGTGAGCGCCTCGAGGCCGCTCAGCCGAAGATGTTTCTCGACTTGCGGCGGGACGCGGGGCGGAAACTCTTTCACGGCCTCGGCGATGGCGCGGATGTAGTCGGGCGTCGTGCCGCAGCAGCCTCCGACCAGGTTGATCCAGTTGTTGCCGGCGTACTCGTGGAGGAGCGCAGCCATCTCCTCCGGCGTCTGGTCGTACTCGCCGAGGGCGTTCGGCAGCCCGGCGTTGGGGTAACAACTGATGTAGACCGGTGCGATGGCAGCCAGTTCCTCGATGTGCGGCCGCATCTCCCGCGCACCGAGGGCGCAGTTGATGCCGACGGCAAGGAGCGGCGCGTGCGAGATTGAGTTCCAGCATGCTTCCACGGTCTGGCCGGAAAGCGTTCGGCCCGACGCGTCAGTGATCGTGATCGAAGCGATGACCGGCAGGCGGATGCTCGTGTCGGCGAAGTACTTCTCGATCGCGAACAGGGCCGCCTTCAGGTTGAGCGTGTCGAAGGTGGTCTCCGGCATCAGGATGTCGGCGCCGCCGTCGACGAGCCCGCGTGTCTGGTCGTAGTAGGCGTTGACCAGTTCGTCGAACGTCACGCCGCGAAAGGCGGGGTTGTTGACGTCGGGCGAGAGCGATGCGGTCTTGTTGGCCGGTCCGATCGAGCCGGCCACAAAGCGAGGCCGATCGGATGTGGAGCAGGCATCGACCGCTTTACGCGCCAGGCGTGCCGCGGCCAGGTTGATGTCGTAGGCGTACGGGACAAGGTCGTAGTCGGCGAGCGAGATGGCCTGGGCGTTGAATGTGTTCGTCTCGATGATGTCGGCGCCGGCTTCGAGGTATTGGCGATGAATCTCTTCGATGACGGCCGGATTCGTCAGGCAGAGGATGTCGTTGGCGCCCTTGAGATCGCGCGGATGCGAGGCGAATTGCGCGCCGCGAAACGCTGCCTCGTCGAGCCGATAGCGCTGGATCATCGTCCCCATCGCGCCGTCGAGGATGAGGATGCGGCGATCGAGCAACTGTCTGAGCTCAGCGGTACGGTCCGGTTGCGCCATTCGATTCTCCTGAAAGAAAAAGCCCCGCTTGAAATTGCGGGGCTTTCAGTCGGAGTCCAAACGCCTGTGCCGGCTCTTTAGCTTTTTTTAACCTGGTTGCAAGCAGCCCCGCAAATCAGTCCAGGGCCTTGGAGCGTACGGCAGCGCCGGCAGAATTGTCAAACGGAACCCCAGGACCTATCCCCTATCGACTCAGTTGGATGATCAGAGGATCGATGTCGAACGAAGCCCAGCATGTCTTTGCTAGTTGATGACCCCAGCCGTTCCATGTTGCGTTGATTACCTTCAGCCCCTTGTCCTGAATCTTTTCTACGGCAGGGACCATATCCGCATCGCTGCTGACAAGAATTGCTACTTCGTATGCCTGTTCCCAGGCGAGTGAGAACATATCGGTGAGGATGGCGGCATCCACGCCCTTCTCGGCCGCTCGCTCGAATTTCGCATGGCAGCGAGGACACTCATGAGTTTCCAGGCCACATGCGCGGCAACGGATCGGCTGGACACGCGACTTTCGCTCTCGGATAAAAACACGAAATCCCGGCTGGCGATCCAGAAAGGTCTCGAGCCAGTTGCGAAGCTTTCCGTCATTGGGCCGATCGGCATTAACCGAAGCGTAAACACGAATGTCATCCAGACGAAGAGAGCCGAACTGGGGCGCGATTGCAGCGGCAGACGCCACCAAGGCATTCGGGAGCTTTGACCAGTCGCACCCCTTCTGGGATCGACGGTTCCACTGAAGCTGGAAGTTCCAGTAATCGATGAAGATACGCGCAGCGGTCACTCAGAAGTCCTAGCACTTGGAGAAAAAATGAGGGGGCGCAAGCCCCCTGGGTTTTAATTCGGTCCGCCAGAAGTCGCGGCCGGTAGGTCGATGCGTAGGGGCTGAAAAAGGCACCCTACGGCGGTGTGATGAAGCGCTTATACGTCTCACGCTTCGAGTTTGTCAACGGGGGTTGAAAAACTGCTATTCCGGCCTTGATTGCCTCAGCGCAGGGATAGGCGAGACCCGCGGAATCCACCGCCGTACGTGTTTGCAGTACTCGAGGTAGTCCTCGCCGAACTTGGCCCGAAGCACGGGCTCTTCAAATCCGATGATGAAGAGCGAGGTCGCACACCAGAGGACGGCGATCATGATGAGCATCGTCTTCGTCAGCAGAGGAAACGTCAGCCCTTCGCCGAGCAGGACGATTCCCATGCCGAGGTACATCGGATTGCGCACCCAACGATAGAGGCCGCTCACGACCAGCCGTCGTGGTGGATCGAATGGCGCGGGAGTTCCGATTCCCCGCCATGCGAATTCGAACACGCAGGAGATGGCGATGACACCGCCGCAGGCGATGACGATCCAGCCCGGAGGGCGAGGGTTTGCGAATGCCCCGCGGCCCACAATCCATCGCGGCAGGAACCAGGTCCAGATCGAAATGAAGACAGGACCTACGATCAGCGACCGAACGATGGCGAAGAGTCGCGCCGGCATCGAATCAACATGCTATCTTCAAAGCGATATGTCCACCGTTGCCGACCTTCCCATTGCCCATACCGATCCCATCAACGCGAAGATTCTGGCGGTCTCGGAAGACCGTATCCAGGGGTTCGTGCGAGACCCGATCGCCGTCATCGCCGAGCAGTCCGGTGTCGATGAGGAGACCGTCATCGAGCGGATTCGAGCCATGCTGCGCGCCGGCACGATCCGGCGCGTGCGGCAGACGCTGATGGCCACCAACCTCGCCGAAGGGGCTCTGGTGGCGTGGCAGTACCCGGCCGACAAACTCGAAGCTGCCTTCGATTACATGGTCAAGGACGATCCGTTTTCCGGCCATGTCGTCATCCGCTCGGCCGATCCGGCGACGCCGGGCTCGAACTACCGCCTCTGGACGACGGTGAAGGTTCCGCAGGGGTATTCGATCGAAAAACATTGCGCGATGATCGGAGCCGTCACCGGGGCGGAGCATTTCCGGGTGATGCCTGCCAACCGCATCTTCGCCCTCGGCGTCGGCCACGTGCGCCGCAAGGGGATGGAGCCGGGCGCGAAATCGGAGGCTCTGGCCGAGGAAAAGGACACGACGAAAGCGGTTTTGAGCGAGCTCGATTGGCGGGTTCTGACAGCGTTGAAGCGCGAAGTGGAGCCGGATGAGCTCACGCACGACCTCTGGCGCTCCCGCGCCGCCGAGGCCGGTGTGCCGCTGGAGACGTTCTGCGAGGTGGCCGAGTCGCTCAACAAGCGCAAGGTCATCGGGCGATTCTCGACATTTCTCGAGCACGTGAAGCCGCTGCAGACGGGCGAGCGCGTCACACGCTTCAACGCCCTCTTTCACTGGGCGGTGCCGCCAGGGCGTGAGATCGAAGCGGGGCGGGAGGTAGGACGCTTTCACATCCTCACGCACTGCTACTGGCGCGAGGGAGGCCCCGAGTTCCGCAACGTCAACATCATGGCGGTGGCGCACGGGACGGAGAAGGACGCAGTGCTCGCCCACAAGGCGGCCATCGACGCCCATCTCGCCGAGATCGGGATCCCGGTGTCGTACACGAATGTTTTCTGGGGTGGCCGAAGCGAGATCAAACCGTCCGAGATTTCGCCGTTTGCGTACGGCGACTTCTGCCGGAGCCTGGGAGTGGATCCGGAGACGATGAAGGAGTGATTGTGCCGGGAGTCGGGGGTCGGGAGTCGGGGGTCGAAGAAGGCACTTCTCTCTCTCCGACCCCCGACTCCCGACCCCCGACTCCCGCCGTATCGCTCGCTCTCGCCGCTGTCGTTCTCGCCGTCGCTACAATCGCCTTCATCCAGTCCTACTGCCGCTGGCTCGATCCGATCATCGACACCGGCCGCGACCTCTACATCCCCGAGCAGCTCGCCAGGGGCGCGAAGCTCTATCGCGACATCCGTTACCAGTACCCGCCGCTCGCGCCGTATCTGCTGGCGCTGATCACCGGCGGTATCGGGCACTCGCTGGCGGCGTACATGGCCATCGGAGTGGCGCAGTCGATGACGATCGCGGCGTCGCTCTGGATCGCGCTGCGGCGGCCGGTACCGGCGTTCGCGGCCACGTTGTCATTCGCCGCGATCTGCTTCTGCGGTGCGTCGACGTGGGGGGCGAACTTTCTTTTTCCATACAGCTACGGCGCGACGATCGGGATGGCGTTGTTGTGTATCGCCCTCGCCGCCTTCGTCCACGCGCGCAATGCCATCGCCATCGCCGCGCTCGTGCTGGCGTCAGGGTGCAAGGTCGAATACGCGGTCGCGGCGTTCGTGATCGTCTGCGTTCTGGCCGCTGCGCGACGGCTCACCATGCGTCAGGTGACTGCGTACGCCAGTTCCATGGTCTTCAGCTTCGCGGCCGTCGCCTTCTACTTTCGAGACTCGAACTGGTGGAGCGAAAACGTCTTCGCCGCATGGCAGCACGGTGCGCGAGCGAAGCGTTTCTTCGAGATCGTTTCCGGCGTGGCCAGTTGGAGGGAGCAACTCGTCCAGATCGCTGTCGGCGTCGCCGGGATCGCGGCGATCTATTTCCTGCAACGATGGCGAAACTGGCTTGCGGCGGTTGCCGTGATCATCGTCGCCGTTCTCATCGCCGACCATTCGTTCTTCCGCGCATGGGCGGTACTGCAGTGGGTGGCGCTCGGCTGGGCACTCGTCCGTGACCGCGAGAGCCCTCTGTTGATCTTCGCGGCCTTCTCCGTCGCCACGACCCTGCGAATCCCGCTCAATGTTTCGCCGTCGTGGTACGGCTTCGTGCTGACGGTGCCGGCGTTCGCGCTGGCCGCGTACGCGCTGTTCTGCTATCTGCCGCGAAGAAATATGATGGCCGTGCTCTGGATCGCGCCGTTCCTGACGAACGCGGGCAACGATCTCTGGCAGCAGCACATCCGCTATGCCGAGAAGCGATACGCGATCGTCTCGCAGCGGGGCACATTTTATGACTGGAATGCTGACCGCGCGGCAATCCTGAATCGCATGATCGCCACGGTCCATGACGGCACGTTGGCCGTCATGCCGGAAGGGATCACCATCAACTACCTGACACAGACGCGCACTCCGCTGACGTTTCACACGTTCACGCCGGTCGAGACGGCCGATCCGGACGTCGAAGGCACGATCATGCGCGAGTTGATTGCCCATCCGCCCGATCGCGTACTGCTTGTCAGCCGCGATGTGCGCGAATACGGCTCGCGTGGCTTCGGGGTCGACTATGACATCCACGTCACCGCCCTGCTGCGAGACGGATATCGCGTCCAGCAGGAGTGGCGAGGCGAACGGTTCGAAGCGATTCTTCTCCGAAATGCGTTCGACGGTCTCGGCCTGAAGTGAAACGCCAGAGGATGGTGACAATCGTCACATTCGTTCACGTGCGCACGATTTGGTAGTCCTTGCTTCCGGACGCCGAACAATCGTAGGAGGCTTGAGCTCGCATTCTGCACTCTCGGACGGCAAGCGGTCGGCATCCGTATGAGAGGTATGCGCCTGGTGCTGACCGCGGCTCTCCTGTTTGCCGGCCTCGCAGAATCCGCGACCGCCCGCACACGCGCGGTGCTGCACCCGAGCAGTCTGCCGGCGCCTCCGTCGGTGATGTGGATCGCCGCCCATCCCGACGACGAAGCGATCGCGGCTCCCCTGTTGGGGAAATGGTGCCGCGAGGAGCG
>DATLWH010000552.1:0-6877 GCA_035576505.1 Thermoanaerobaculia bacterium
ATCACCGAGCGCCGGGCGCTGGCGCGTTTGAGCGTGGTCAGGATGACGATCAATGCCGCGGTGCCGGAGCACTCGATCTGAACCGGCACATCGACCAAAGTGGCGAGACCGTCTTCCAGTGATTCGGTCGTGCCGGAGAAGAAATCGCGCCAGCGCAGAGGTAGCCCGGCGGTGGGAGGAGCTTCATGCCAGTGGTCAGGTTGCATCACCATGCTTCGACTCGCTGAGGCTCAGCAGGATGATGCCGCCGATGATGCAGGCGGCGCCGGCGATCTGCCCCAGCGTCATGTGCTCGCCGAACAAGAGGACGGAAACGATCAGCACCGATACCACATCCATATGCGATGCGGCGAATGCCGGACCGACGGGTGCGTACTTGAGCAGCGTCATCCAGGTGATGAACGAGCCGAGATAGCCGGCGATGGCGCCGAGAATCCATGGGCTCACGGCGGCCGCTTGCAACCAGTGCGTCGATGCGATGAATTCGCCGGTCTGGTGCGATGCCAGCTTGAACGCGACCTGCGTCCACGTGTCGCACAGAACCAGCGCGCCGAATCCAATCAGATAGAAGCGTCCGTGGGTCACGCGAAGCCTCCGGCGAGGGCGACGCCGACAGCGATCAGAGTGATCCCGGCCACCCGCAGGCTGTCCAGCCGTTCCCGGAACAACACTCTCCCCGCCACCATCACCACGACGATGTTGATGGAGCCGATCAGGATGGCTTGAGACAATGGGATGAGCGACAGCAGGGCAAACCAGACGGCGAATTCCAGGCAGAAGCAGACGATGCCCATCCACAGCCGCGGGGAGGAGAGCATCTTCTTCCAGCGGCCGAGCTCCGAATCGTCTTCCGTCACCGCCGCGGACTTGAATGCAAGATGACCCGCCGTGTCCAGGAAGACGTTTGCGATCCAGAGGATGATGGCGAGCTTCGGCATGCGTGGGGGATCACGCCGCTAGGAAGGCTGGCGCGCGACCAGAACGGCGTTCGTGCCGCCGAAGGCGAAGGAATTCGACATGACGCACCGAAGGTCCTGATCGGCTCGTCCCAGGCCGGGCACATAGTCCAGATCACACTCGGGATCGGGAACATCGAGATGGGCGGTGGGGGGGACGGCTCTGCGGTGCATGGCCAGGAGGGAGATGACGAACTCCAGTGCGCCGGCTCCGCCCAGGAGATGGCCGTGCATCGACTTAGTTGAGCTGACCGGGACCTTGTACGCGCGTTCGCCGAGGAGCTGCTTGATGGCGCGCGTCTCCGTCACGTCGTTCAGAGCGGTGGCCGTTCCGTGCGCGTTGACGTAGTCGACGTCCGCCGCGGTCAGCCCGGCGTCATCGAGCGCCAGTGTCATCGCCCGCGCCTGACCCTCCACCGACGGCTTGGTGATGTGCAGGTAATCGTTGCTGGAGCCATAACCGGCAAGCTCGGCATAGATGCGCGCGCCGCGGCCCATCGCCGCCTCGCGCTCCTCCAGGACGACCACGGCCGCTCCTTCGCCGAGGACCAGCCCGCTGCGGTTTTTCGAAAACGGGCGGCAGGAAGCCGAGGGGTTCGTGCGGTCGGGAATGGCCATGATTTTCATCGCCTCCCAGGACTTGAAGAAGCCGAACGCAAGCTCCGCTTCGGCGCCGCCGGCAATCATGACATCGGCGTACCCGTGACGAATCTGCCGAAAGGCTTCACCGATCGCCACCGACGACGACGAACAGGCGCAGGAGTAGGTCAGGTCGGGCCCGGCCAGACCGTACTGGATCGCGATGTGGCCGGCCGAGGCATTGTTCATCACTTTGAGGACCGTCAGCGGCTTCACGCGATCCGGATCGCGCAACAGCAACTGCGTGAAGGTCTCCTCGAGGGTAAGCGACGATCCCATGCCGGTGCCCATCGACACGCCGGCTTTGTCCCTGTTGTCATCCGTGAAGGAAATGCCCGCATCGCTCACGGCCATCGAGGCGGCGGCGAGCGAGAACTGACTGACGCGGTCGATCTGGTCGATTCTCTGCTGCGGCGGGAAATAGTGTGCCGGATCGAACTGAACGGGCGCTCCGACGCCTGTAAACGGACCCCTCGGTCCCTCGCCGGCAATGACGCGGACCCCGGATTGGCCGGCCATCAACGCGGAGAACAGCGTGTCGGTGTCGTTGCCCAGGGGAGTGATGACGCCGAGGCCCGTGACGACAACCCGCCTCATGACGGCAGACTACCCCCAATGGGTGCCGCTTCGCCCTGTTCGATCAGTTTTTGAATATTGTCGACGATGTCCTGGACGGTCGCGGCCTTCAATGCCGTGCCCGCTTCCTGCGGGACACGGATATTGAACGCGTCTTCGACTTCGAACATGAGCTCGATCAGATCGAGCGAGTCGAGACCGAGGCTTTCGAGCGTTGACTCCGGAGTAACGCTCTCTTTCGCCACGGAATACTTGTCTGCGAGAATGTTCTGAACGGTCTCAAAAATCGTGGCCATGATGATGTCCCCGCCTGTCTGCAATGTCACGCCAGATCGACTGCCCCGTATGCCGCTCCGGCGAGCGATTCCTCTTCCGCGCCGGCCTGCAGCCGCAGGAAGAACGACGCGACCCGGGCGGCCACGTCGTGCTTACGCTTGTCGAGCGTGAGGACGTGATAGGTGTCGTCGACATAAAACGTCTCCACCTGACTGGAGGAGACTTTCGAGGCCAGGAATGTCGCGTTCTTGAGGCTGGCCATGTCGTCTTCCGTCGAGTGTACGATGAGCAGCGGCGCGACGAGGCCGGACAGGTCGCGCTTGACCTCGCGGATGAGGCGAAAGGTCTCGCGGACCGTTACACCGGGAAATTCAGAATACCCGTATTTCTCGGGCATGTTCGAGCCGTTGCCGGCATAGACGGCGGCGATGATATTGCGTATACGCTCATCTTTGATGCCGTAAGGCGACGGCTCGTGGTACGAAAGAAAGAAACGCAGCGGTGAGTAGACCGCGAGCGGCAGCACGAATCGCTGCCGGAACGCCGGCACGTTCCAGCCGTCATAAAAGAATGTCGCGGACAGCGTGGCCACTCCCTGGATGCCGTCCGGATTGTTCGCCGCGAGCTTCAACGCCAGGAGAGCGCCCATGGACAGCCCGGCCACGAATACCGTTTCGCACTCGCGTCTCAGGAGATGGAGCCCCTCCTCGACGGATGCATACCAGTCTCGCCAGTGAGTCCGTTTCAGGTCTTTCAGCGTCGAGCAATGCCCGGCGAGCGGCGGACAGGAGACGCTGAAACCGCTGGCGGCCAGTTTCCTGACCAGCGGTTTCATCTCGGTGGGCGAGCCGGTGATGCCGTGAACGAGCAGCACGCCCGCGTCACCGTGTTTCTCGAAGATGCCGTAGTCTGCTGTCATAAGAATTCAGATCAACCGGTCAGGATGCGCCACATCGTTGGAAAAGGCTTTCGAGCAGTTCCACACCGAGGTCGATTTCATCCTCGGTGATCTCCAGAGACGGCGCGAGTGTGAAGACGTTCTTGTAGTAACCGCCCACATCGAGGACAAGGCCGTACTTTCTCCCGCGTGCTGGTATGTCACCCTTCAAGCCTTCTTCGAAGATCGCGTTTGTGAGCTTCTGATTGGGAGCGAAGCCGTCCTCCTGGCACATCTCGATCCGCATGGCCAGGCCGAGCCCATCCACGTCGCCGATCATACTCCAGCGTTTCTGCAGATCCTTCAGGCGCGAGAGGAAGTAGGCTCCCTTCTCGTTCACCTTCGCCTCGTAGTCCGACTCGGAGACCATGCGCATCACTTCCAGGGCCGTTGCGGTGCCGAGGGTGTTGGATGAGAACGTGGAGTGCGTCGAGCCGGGGGGGAAGCGCTCCGGGGAGATGAGGTCTTCGCGCGCCCAGATGCCGGACAACGGGTTGAGGCCGTTGGTCAGGGCTTTTCCGAAAACGACGATGTCCGGGCGCAGGCCGAAGTGCTCGAACGACCAGAACTTGCCGGTGCGATGGATGCCCATCTGGATCTCGTCGACGACGAGCAGGATGCCGCGCTCTTTGAGAATACGGGAAAGCTCCTCGAAGTAGCCCTGCGGCGGGATGACGTAGCCGCCCGTGCCCTGGATCGGTTCGACGTAGAAGGCTGCGAACTCGGACTGCGAGGCCTTGCTGTCCCATACGGAGTGGTACTCCGTATCGAACAATTTCTCGAATTGCTTGACGCAGTACAGTCCGCAATCTTCGCGCTTCATGTCATACGGGCAGCGGAAGCAGTACGGGAAAGGAATGAATTGCGCGCGGTCGGAGAAGTGTCCGAAGCGGCGGCGGTAGCGGTAACTCGACGTGATCGCCGACGCGCCGAGGGTGCGTCCGTGATAACCGCCCATGAACGCGAAATTGAGGTTCTTGCCGGTGGCGTTGCGGACGAGTTTCAAAGAATCCTCAATGGCCTGCGCGCCGCCGACATTGAAATGAACGCGGCCTTTCACGCCGGTGCGCTCTTCCATGACCTTACAGAGAGCTTCAGCCAGTTCGACCTTTTCGGTGTGCAGATACTGGCAGGCCAATTGTGGCAGCGTGTCGATCTGGTGCTTGAGGGCGTCATTCAGCCGGCGGTTCTTATAGCCGAAATTGACGGCCGAATACCACATCTGCAGATCGAGATACGGAGTTCCCTGATCGTCGAACAGGTAGCTGCCGTCGCAGCCCGAGAAGATCTTTGGCGGGTTCGCGTAGTGAACCGTATCCCCGTACGAACAATATTGGCTGTCTTTGTCGAGGAGCTTCTCGACAGCGGTCAACGTCACGGTCTCGTCTATACCGAGGGCCATGCACTCTCCTGAAGCGACGCGCTGCGCTCGTGAAGGCTCCAGCCCTGGATCACGGACAACACGTCGTGAAATGATTCGAATGGCGTGTGAATGATCCCCTCCGCCTCACAGAACCGGCGAAGAGAGCCTTTGGCGAAGACGTAACCGGCGGACCGGGCGATGCAGAGGTCCGACCGGCCGTCGCCGATCAGCACGGTGGTCAGCCCTCTGCCGGCATCGACGGAGCGGGCCACGGCGCACTTGCACACGCCGCTCATTACAGAGCAGGTGTCGTCGGTGTAGGGAAAGGAGATATCGAGACCGCCAGGCCGGAATCCGAGCTTGTTCGCGTAGATCGGTATGTGCGGGATGTCCAGCTTCTGCATGGCATGCCAGATCGGGTAATCGAGGCCGTCGCTGACGATGGCCAGATCCGCGAAGGGGAACACGTATTTCACAAAGGCCGGGAACGAGGGATCGATGGCCACGGACTCCAGGAACGCTTCCAGTTCCGGGCGCTCTCCGTTCACCAGCGCGATCTGGGCGGCCATGCACTGCCGGGAGCTGATCCGGCCGGCTACCCATTCCGCTTCCACCCGCCGCCACTCCGGATTGGCGAAGCGCTCGAGGAGGGCATCGACGGTATCCGTCGGGGCCACTGTCCCGTCAAAGTCGATTATGAAAAGCATTGTCTCCCCTGGACCGTAAAGTCAATGGCGTGTGTCACATCCCGGAGGAGCCGATCCGAGATTCGCGCTCCTCACGACATCTCTTATAGCACGGGAAATTCCGCTCTCCCGCGCAACTTCATGAACGGAGGTTAAACAAGTGAAGGGAGCGCAGGGCGCCCTCAGGACGCCGTGACGGAGGGCTGGCACCAGGCTCTCGCGGGACTCCCGCAGGCAGCCAAAAAGTTCACCGTTCCGAATCACCATACGGAGCCGTATGGCGAGACCATACGCAACCGTATGGAACAGGAACGGTTGGGGAAAGCGGACTGGCTGCGGGCGGCACGGTCCGCCCTGCTGCACGGCGGCCCGGGGGCCGTTCGGGTCGAAGAGCTGGCCCGCATGCTGAAGGTCACGAAGGGAAGCTTCTACTGGCACTTCAAAGACCGGCAGGAGCTGATGGAAGAGCTGCTGCGGGAGTGGGAGGCGGAGACGACGCTGGTCCGCGACCTCTTGGCACGCTCCGATCTTCGGGCCGGACTCCACGATTTCTTCGAGGAGCTGGAGCGCCGCGTCATCTCCAGCGAGAAGGGCCTCACGCCGTCCGACGCGGCCATCTTCGCCTGGGCCGCAGTTGAGCCGGAAGTGGCCCTCCGCGCCAATCGTGAGGCGAAGAAACGGATCGCCCTGCTCGTGAAGCTCGTCGGAGACGAGGACCTCGGCGAGTACATCTATCTCGCCTATCTCGGATTTCTCGTCCGCCGCCGCCGCGTCCCCGAGGCCGCGAAGAAGTTCTCGCGGGTGGCCGCGATCAGCACCGAGCTCATGCTCCGCAAACGGAAAGGCCGCAGATGAACAAGATGCTCTGGCTCCTCCTCGTCACGCAGCCGCTCTTCGCGGCGGAGCGCGCGCCGTTCCGAACGCCGGCCGCCGCGCCGCAGTTCCGCGAGGTCGAATCGACGTCGTTCTACCTGCCGATGCACGATGGGGTTCGCATCGCCGTCGACCTGCTCCTTCCGAAGGGACTGCCGCCCCAATCGAAGATTCCGGCCTTGTTCAAGATCGCCCGCTTCGGCCGCGCGCCGCTCGACGGCAGCATCGCCGACGACGATCGATTCTGGGTGACGCACGGCTTCGCGCGCGTGCTGATCGACGAGCGCGGCACGGGCGCGTCGTTCGGAACGAGCGGTTACGGCTCCGCGGAAGTGAGCGATCTGCGCGAGATCACCGACTGGGTGGTGAGGCAGCCGTGGTCGAACGGCCGCGTCGGCGCCATCGGCATCTCGGTCGAGGGGACGGCCTCCGAGCTGCTCGCCGCAACCGGACATCCTGCCGTGCGCGCCGTCGCTCCGCTCTTCAGCGACTACAACTTCTACACCGATCTCATTCGCCCCGGCGGCGTCTACCACGAATGGCTGATGAAGAACTTCGGAGGCTTTGTGAA
>DATLWH010000553.1:0-4304 GCA_035576505.1 Thermoanaerobaculia bacterium
AACCAAAATGAGCAACCGCGGAATGAAGCGCCTGTTCTTCAAAGCCGGGTTGCTGCTCTTCTTAAACCTCCTCGGAATTGTAGAATTCAGCGAAAAACGCCTTGAGGCACTCGTGCCCCGCGGGCCGGAACCTGCTTCCGACGACGAACCACAACCTTTGGCACCACCGCCGCAAACGTCCGCGTCCGGAACTGAACAGCCCCCGACTGCGGTCTACGAAGGCTCCGAAGGTCCCAAGCTCCGCACCCTGAAGCCGCAACCCGGGAGCGCGTCCGGTGCCGGTGATTTCGTTGTGAAAGGAGAGAATGACTCTGGAGTGATTGCAGAGGAACTAAAAGTACAGCATGACGACTCGTCGTAGGAGTGACGCGGGTCAAAATAGCAGCAGGGGCTCCAGACCTTTGCCTTTCGAGCTCTCCAAGGCGTTGAAAAAAGGTACTTATGACGGCTCATTTGAACCGTCGCGGACCTCACACAGAACGACATCGTCCACATGAAGGCGCGATCCGCGCTTGAATCGCGTCGTCCTGCGTTAGATAGCGGACCAGGACGTTCGTATCAATCCCGATCACCGCTTGCTCGCATGCTGACGCAGGACGGCCGCGTTCATTTCCTCGACACTCACGCTGCGCCGGCGGCGGCGCTTGAGCAACCCCCGCAATTCCCGAACGTCGAGGCTGACACTACGGACGAGAACATCGCCGCGGTCTGTGACGACGAAATCGACCTGATCGCCGGCGTCGATGTGCATCAGATCCCGAACAGCCTTCGGAATCGTCACTTGCCCTTTACTCGTCACGGTCGCGGTAGGCACTCCAAGTCGGAATTTTAACCTGAATCCTTACCGATCTGCCCCAGCGGCAACCGGATGGTGAACGTCGCGCCGTGGCCAAGGCCCTCGCTGGCTACGCTGATCGTCCCGCCGTGGGCTTCGACGAGGCTTCGCGCGATGGCGAGGCCGATGCCGAGGCCGGGGAATTGGGAGGTGCCGGCGCCGCGGCGGAACGGCTCGAAGACGTACGGGAGGAAGTCCTGGCTGATCCCCCGGCCGGAGTCGGTAACCGTGATGATGACCGCGTCATCGCAGCGGACCGTCAACACTACCGTTCCGGAAGACTCGGTGAACTTGATGGCGTTCGACAGGAGGTTGACGAATACCTGGCGCAGACGGTCCGGATCTCCGTGAACGGGAATCGGCCGCTGCGGCAGATCGAGCGTCAGAGAGATGCGTTTGTTTTTCGCCGGGATGGTCACGAAGCTGGCCGCGGTCCTCACGGCGTCGAGGACGTCGAACTGCTCGAGGGTGATCGGCAGCCATCCGCGCGTCGTGCGCGAAACCTCGAGGAGATCGTTGACGATCGCGCTTTCGGCGAGCACGGCGCTCTTCAGATTACCTAGCGCGTCGGAGATACGCGCGTCCTCGGCGAACTCGATCTCCAGCAGTTGCACCCACCCCATCATCGACGTCAGCGGCGTGCGCAGTTCATGCGACACCGCCGCGAGCAACTCGTCCTTAGACCGGCTCGACTCCTCCGCCGCTCTCCTGGCGTGTTGATCGCGAAGATCGACGAGCGAAAGTCCGATGGCATCGGCATCAGGCACTGGAAGGCGGATTGCCAACGCCAGCACGGGACACGCTTCCGTTGTCCATTGGAACGTGGTTTCCAGTTCCTGTGACGACGTCAGCGCGCGCCGCAGCATGGCCCGGAAGTGAGTCTGATCGGCTTCGGCGACGAAGTCGATCAGGTTCCTGCCGAGGAGCTTGTCTGCGGGCTGGCCGATCCGGAAGATGAGATGGCGGTTGGCATAGACGATCGTGCCGTCGACCAGCACCGTGGCCACTCCCTGCGGCAGTTCTTCGACCATGGTGCGGTAGAGCGGCTCGTCGGTGCGGATGGGAAGAATGTCCGCGCCATCCTTCTTCAGGACGACTACCGCATCGACTTCTCCGGCGCGCAGGGCCCGGGAGAGATTGTCGCTCTCGCGAATCCGCTCGTTGAGCGCGGTCATGCGCGATCTCAACGCTTTTTCGATCGGTGGCTTCTTACGTTCCACGTCGATCTCCTAAGGAAGCTGCCGCCGAATGTCGAAGCTGACGAGCACCCGTTCAGTGCTGGAGAGGTCGCCGATGATCTTGCGGATCGGTGATGGCAGCGCGCGGACGAGAGTGGGAATGGCCACGATCTGATCGCGCCGCGCGAGCTTGGGGTTCCTGGCCACATCGACGATCTCGATCGTATAGCGATCGCCGAGATGCTCTGTGCAGAACTTCTTCAGGTTGGCGATGGCGGCAATCGACTTCGGCGTCTGACCGGCAACGTAGAGCCGCAAGTCCCACGTCTCTTCATCGTTCTTCGCTGCTTTCTTCTTCCCCGCGCTGGTCATCGGCCGACTCCCGCTTGACTCGCTGGTTGCCGTTTGCCGGACGGTTTGCCCTGGCGGGCCTGTTGCGCGATTCTGGCCGATCCGATCAGGACGCCTTCCGGCCCCACATACGGCTCTACCAGCTGAATGCCCTTGCGCGTCAGAAGGAACTCGCGGACCTGATGGGAATGCGCGCTGCCACGGCTCTTCAGAACATACAAGGCCCGGTTGCGCTCTCCGTTCGCCTCCAGCTCTCGGAGAAGGATCCATGTATCGATCAGAGACGAAACGCCCGCGTCCGTGGCCTCCATCGCCTTCCCTCCGCCGGTCAGGCTGGTGAAGAGAGCGGTGATGTGCTGGCTCTTGAGGAAGTCGACCAGGCGCATGAGCATGGTCTTCACTTCGGCCGGATTGGCGATCGTGAAGAAGTTCGTGATCGGGTCGATGACCACGAGACGCGGCCGATGATCGCGCACGGCCTTGTGGATCGCGGCCAGGTGCATCTCCAGACCGTATGTCGTCGGCCGGACGGCCAGGCATTGCAGCCTGCCGCTCCGGAGGTATTTGCCGAGGTCGACGCCGATCGAGCGCATATTGCGGACGATCTGCTGGGGTGATTCCTCATAGGCAAAGTAGAGCGACTTCTCCCCACGCTCGCAGGCGGCATGGACCATGTGTGCGGCAATGCTGGACTTGCCGGAGCCGGCCGTGCCACTGACGAGTATCGACGAACCGCGGAAGGGGCCGCCGTGCAGCATGACGTCCAGATCGGGAACTCCGGTGCTCACACGCTCCGTTGAGACGACGTGCGCGAGCTCCACCGACGTAATGGGAAGGACGTCGATGCCGTTCTCGTCGATCAGGAAGGGGTACTCGTTCGTGCCGTGGCTCGTGCCGCGGTACTTCACCACGCGAAGGCGGCGCGTGGCCACCTGGTCATAGAGGCGGTGGTCGAGGAGGATGACGCAGTCGGATACGTACTCTTCGAGGCCCTGCCGCGTGAGCTGACCTTCCCCGCGCTCCGCCGTGATCACCGCCGTCACGCCGCGGTCTTTGAGCCAGCGGAAGAGACGGCGCAATTCGCCGCGCAGGATCGCTTCATTCGGAAGGCCGGCAAAGAGCGTCTCCAGCGTGTCGAGGACGATGCGCCTGGCCTTGACGGTATCGATTGCGTCGCCTAGCCGGAGGAATAGTCCCTCCAGGTCGTATTCGCCCGTCTCGGCGATCTCGCTACGCTCGACGTGAACGTATTCGATGAACAGCTTTTTCTGGCGCTCGAGCCGGCGAAGATCGAATCCGAGAGAATGGACGTTCTGCGCGAGCTCGTGGGGCTGCTCTTCGAAGGCGACGAAGACACCCGGCTCACCGTAATCCTGGGCGCCGCGCACGAGAAACTCGATCCCGAAGAGAGTCTTGCCGCAACCGGCCGCGCCGCAGATGAGCGTAGGGCGCCCGCGAGGAAAGCCGCCCTTGGTAATTTCATCGAGCCCCTTGATTCCGGTAGGACACTTCTCCAAACCGGCGGCGACAGCTACCGTGGGTGATCGCTTTGACATTCCCGGGGACGACTCCGAATGCGGCGATCATAGTCGTCGCCGGTCGGCAGGGTCAATTACGCTTGTTGCAAGAATCAGACTCAGCCGTCAGCCTTCCGGCGCCGCGTCGCGGTCGATGAGCCACCACGTCTCGACCGCGCGCGTCACTTGAGCGATCGGGTAGTCGGCGCCGTCGCGGACGGCCTCGAGGATCGGCTTCTTCTTTGCGCCGGAGGCAAGAACGAGGCGGAGGGTTGCCGAACGCAGGATCGGCTTCGTCAACGTTACGCGCCATGTGTCGAGCCGCGGGACATAGACCTCGGCGGCGATGCGGTCTTCGACTTCGAGCACGGGCGTGCCGGGAAAGAGGGAGGCCGTGTGGCCGTCGTCGCCCATGCCGAGGAG
>DATLWH010000554.1:0-2656 GCA_035576505.1 Thermoanaerobaculia bacterium
GACGATTGCTTCCTCGATCTTGTGCGAGTCACCAGCGCAACCCGACCCCGGCAGGGCATACGCGCGTTCAAGAATCTAACGACCGACGCCGCGATAGCGGCAGAAGAGGATAGCCAGGGGTGCGAGCGCCTTTTGCGAGCAACCCCTGGTAATGAGGTACATAGCTTTGGCGTGCCGCGTCAGCGGCACTGGAAATCGCGACGCATCTTCGTTTGATCATCCAGTGCCGCTGACGCGGCACGTCTCAATAGACCATGCGAACCAGGGGTGCTCGCAAAAAGCGCTCGCACCCCTGGCTATCGTCTTGGGCCGCTATCGCGGCGCTTGGAGGGGAATCCGGTGGCGGCGCGTCCTTCGGGCGCTTGCCACCGGCTAATGTACGTGACGCCTCCGGCGTGGAGATCTCGCGGCTCCGTTCGCCCTTATCAATCCACACGAAGCAGCCCCGCCTCGCACATCCCTTCGATCACGTGTTCCCCTGCCTCATTTTCGATCCACGAATCGATCTCCAGCCGGTGTTTGGCGCGGTCGACGGAGCGGACGACGAAGTGGGCGGTCACGGTTTCGTCGAGGTGGACGGGGAGAAGGAACCGGATGGTCTGGGAGCGGTAGATCGCGCCTGTGCCGGGCAGGAGCATGCCGACCATCGTCGAGAAGATCGATGCCGTCAGCATTCCGTGGAGGACGCGGCGGCCGAAGGGGGTGCCCGCGGCGAACGCTTCGTCGACGTGAAGCGGATTCACGTCGCCGGTGATCTCGATGAAGCGGCGCAGGTCGTCTTCGGTGAAGGTCTTGGTGAAGCTTACGTGCTGCCCGGGCTCGAAGTCGTCGATCCGTTTCACCGTTTCCCCTCGGCCAGCATCGATTCGATGAGCGTCTCCATCTCCGTGCGAAGGGCGTCGAAGTGCTTGCCGGTTCCGGGTCCGGCGAAACCGGAGTAGATCTTCTTCACGTTTCCGTCGCGGCCGATGAAGATCGATGTCGGATAGGCGAGGACGCGCGTGAGATCGGGGAGCGTGGCCGAGGCCTTGCGTTTGTCGCTGACGCCGGCGAGGAGCAGCGGGTAGGTGATGCCGTAATGGTTTGCAAAGCGCCGCACCATCTCGCGATCGCGGGCGGCGTTGCCGGTGAACTCATAGGCCAGGCCGACGATCTCGAGACCTCGATGGCGATACGTTCGATCCCACGCCACCAACAGAGGAGCCTCGTCATTGCAGTTCGGACACCACGATCCGAAGATGTTGACCAGCACGACCTTCCCGCGAAAGCGCTCGTCGCTCAGCGCGACCGGCTTTCCGGCGAGATCGGGAAAGGAGAACCGGAACCGGCCCTCGGTGTTGGTCAGGCCGACGTCCTTCCAACCATCCGGCAGCGTGGCGCCGGCGTCGTCCGAACGCGTCGCGGTCCATGTGGCGTGGTAGGAGTCGCGCGACCAGTAGTCACCGGCAAGCCTGCCATCCCGCGAGGCGCGCGCTTGAAAAAGAAACGCGTGCGCACCGTCGAAGGTGGAGAGGCGAAGAATCCCATCTTCGAACGACCCTTCGAGATAGCGATCGTCACCGGTCGGTGTGAGGAAGGTACCGGTGACGCGGCTCGACCCGGGATCCTGATGAAACTCGCCGCGCGCGGGAGAGACGCCGTCGGAGTCGGTGAACTCCGCCTTCCAGATCCCGTTCACGTCTCCGAGGGACGCAGTGCCGGCAGAGGCGGCCGGGAGAAACCGGGGCTGCTCTCCGCGGGTGGCGCGGAAGGCCATGCGGCAGATGCCGGCAGGAACCGTGCGCGTCCACGCTCCCGTCAACGCATTGCCGCCGTCCGCGAACGTGGCATTGATGGCGGAGTCGTAAACGTCGAAACGAATCGTGAGCGACGCATCGTGGACATCGACGCTGCTCGCGGGCGCCTGCTCGCTGCCATTCACGATCACGGCGCGGAGCGCGGCGCCGTCGCGCACGATGCGCAGCGTGAACGGAAGTTCACCGCCGGGCGATGTGAGAACCGCGCGCCACGTCCCGGCCGCGCTTGGCGGCTCGGCATGATGGCAAGCCGCGAGCACGAACAGGAGAGAAGCGATGCCGGCTTTCCGACGCATGGTGCTCACCAGCATAGATGCTCGCTTCGCCCGTGCGAAACGTGGTAGAAGCGCCGCCGTCATGACGGCACAGCTCATCGACGGGAAGGCGGTCGCGAAAACGATCGAAGCGGAGGTCGCTCAGGAGATCGCCCGCCTCGGATTCTCACCCGGACTCGTCGCCGTCCGGGTCGGAAACGATCCCGCCTCCGAGGTCTATGTGCGGAGCAAGGCGAAAAAGGCGCGCGAGCTCGGGCTGCACGGCGACGAGTTGATCCTTCCGAAATCGACCAGCGAGGCGGATCTCCTCGCCCATATCGGCCATCTCAATGGCGATGACGCGGTCGACGGCATCCTCGTCCAGCTCCCGCTGCCGGGCCAGATCGATCCGAGAAAGGTGATCGATGCGATCGATCCGGCCAAAGACGTCGACGGGTTTCACCCGGTCAACGTCGGCAAGCTCCACCTCGGGCGGCCGACGCTGGCCCCCTGCACGCCGGCGGGCGTCATCCGGCTGATCGAATCGACGGGAGCGGCGATCGCCGGCAGCAACGCCGTAGTGATCGGCCGCAGCGACATCGTCGG